>JAAYNQ010000085.1 GCA_012520725.1 Syntrophomonadaceae bacterium
AGGTGAAACAGTAGCACGCTGGGTTTTATTGTCATTTCTTGATTTATTTGTTGGTTTATTTGTTGGAACGGGAGTAAATTGGAGGAGGTTTAATATGGGAAAATATATAAAAGAGTATCAGAACAAATTACGCACTCCAGATGATGCGGTAAAAATTGTTAAGTCAGGTGATAACATCAGCTACAGCCATTTTGCTATGGCCCCCCCGGCTCTCGATGAAGCTCTGTCCAAGCGTGCCGACGAGCTGCAAGGGGTAACGATTAAGGGAATATGCTCCATGATCCTACCTAAAGTGGCTCTGGCACCCCAGTCTTTTATCTACTATACCGGCTTTTTCAGTCCCATCGAAAGAAAGCTTAGAGAAAAGGGTTTAGCCCAATTGATTCCAGCCAATTATGGCAACACCCCTATAATGGCCAGAGAGAGATATTCGGCTAAAACCAATGTGCTTATGATAGCTACTACCCCCATGGACAATAACGGTTATTTTAACTTCGGCCCAGCCTGTTCGGAAATAAGAGCATTATGTGATATATCAGAAAAGATTATAGTCGAAGTAAATGATCAGGCTCCATGGTGCTTGGGAGGGGAGCAGGAAACTGTACACATATCGGAAGTAGATTATATCGTAGAAAAGAGCTCACCCTTAATCGATATCCCTGCCGATATCCCAACTACTGAGGTAGATAGAAAAATTGCCGCCATCATCGCTGAGGAAATTGAAGATGGTGCTTGCTTGCAGCTGGGAATTGGTGCTTTACCTATTGCGATCGGAAAAATACTGGCTGATAGCGATTTAAAAGACCTGGGAGTCCAATCAGAAATGATGGCCGATTGTTATATTGATATGTTTGAAAAAGGCATTATTACCGGAAGAAGAAAGACCATCGACCGCGACAAGATGACTTATACTTTCGCCCTTGGCAGCAAGAGACTTTACGAGTTTATCGACCGTAACCCGGCTTGTGCAATTTTACCGGTAGATATGACCAACCAGCCGGCCAGGATTGCCCTGAATGATAAAACCATTGCAGTGAATAATGCGATAGAGATTGACCTATACGGACAGGTAAACTCCGAATCCTCCGGAATGAAATACATATCCGGTGCCGGGGGACAGCTTGACTTTACCTGTGGTGCCACTCTCTCTAAAGGCGGTAAAGCCTTTATCTGCATGTCCTCCACCAAGGAAATCAATGGCCAGAGAGTATCTCGTATACTTCCTTACCTGCCCCTCGGTACTGCTGTCTCGGTACCCAAAACCTGGGTTTCCAGAGTAGTAACTGAATATGGTATGGCCAACCTAATGGGCCAGCCCGATTGGATTCGGGCGGAAATGCTTATCAATATCGCCCATCCTGATTTTCGCGATGAGTTAGTTAAAGCTGCAGCCCAACAGGGTATATGGAAACGTAGCAATAAAATCAGCTAAGGATAAAATGTTTTTTTAACCCTGGCTACTAGCTGCTATCTTTACCGCTGCGCTTTTGATGGCCCGCTATTCTTAGATTAAACCGCCCCCTTAGGGTACAGGAATAAACTTTTCCTGTACCCTTTATTTCTAAGGGAGATGCTTAAGAATTAAGCAAGATTCCGGCTATAATCATCTTTTGCATATCGGTAACCCCTTCTACAATGGGGCCGGTAATGGCATCCCGGTAACTCCTGGTGACTTTATAGTCTTCCATCAAACCATAGGAGCCATGAACATCTACTGCCAGGCGGGAAGCCAGCCAAGCGGCTTCGGTTACAAAAGTTTTGGTCAAGGCTGCGGTTTTGATGAACTCAATTTCATCCTGTATATCATTAGCCATACACCCCAGGCGGTAGGTAAGCCAGCGGGCTGCTTCCAGGCTAATAGCTAAATCGGCTAATTTAACCTGAATGGTTGGAAATTTTGCGATTACTCCATCCCGGTGAGTTTTCTCTTTAGCATACTTAAGACTCTCTTCCAGAGCTGAAGCCATACCTCCCAAAGCACTAGCCGCCATTCCTATTTTGCCGAAACCTATCCCGTATTGCAGAATGGGATACCCATGTCCCAGTTTACCCAGGAGATTTTCAGCCGGAACCCGAACCTCCTTCAGGTAAACATCGGTTAGAATCTGCCCATGTAGTCCTACCTTATTCCAGGGCTCTGATACTGAATAGCCTTCACAGAATTTTTCCACTATAAAAGCAGTGGGTTTACCACTCTCCTGGTCCCGGGCGAAAAGCACCATAGGACCTTCAAAGGTAGCATTTGATATAAAACGTTTGGTTCCGTTCAGAACAAAATGATCCCCTTCTTTAACCGCTGTAGTGGTAATCTGTTTAGGATCGGAACCGGTACCAGGCTCAGTAAAAGCAAAGGAAGCCAACCATTCTCCTTTACAACAGGGCCCAATGTATTTTTCTTTTTGAGCTTCATTCCCGAACCTGGTAATCGCTCCCAGACCCAGGGTATTAACTGAAATGATGGAAGCCACCGGTTTGCACACCCGGCTCAACTGCTCCATAACCAGAACATATCCGTCATAACCAGCCCCAGCTCCACC
>JAAYNQ010000086.1 GCA_012520725.1 Syntrophomonadaceae bacterium
GCCCGCCGGTCCGTCCGACAGAAAACCGTAGCCAACCCGGGCTGGCGGTCGAAGACCGCCCCTACAATCACCGCAACAACAGGTGAACTTCTTGGACATCGTTATAGATCAAGGTTTTCCATCCTTTTTATCCATAAGGCATGCCGGTGTCTGGCATAATCCAGAGGTATTTGGCCGGTAAACATACTTGAGAATAGAGGACGATTATCCTTTATCAAAAAAGCCAGCAAGTGTATTACTACGGATAGGAGCAAGATAACGGTCAGCAGGTTATGGATTTGGGTGGCCCAAAAGCTAAGGGAAAGAGGTATACTTGTTTCCGGCAAATTCTTTAGTACTTTGATCAGACCGGTAACAATGAGACCAAGAATGGAAAAGGCAGTTACTGCAAAGGCCATCCGTTGTTCGGCCAGATATTTGTCATTTTCCGGCTCTTGGGCTAAGCCCGCCATGGATAAGAATATCAACAAGCTTTCCTTAAAATCACCTTTTCTGGGGAGCACATCTGTTTCCTTGGTTAAGAAAAGATAGAGGAGATAATAAACGCTGGTAAATATTAATGCCATGGCTGCATAATAGTGGATATTCAGGGTAATTAAATAATTGCTGGACCAGCCCAGCCCGGGTAATTGATCAACAAAATAGCGCTTGTAGACCGGCATCTGGCCAAAGCCGGTAAAGAATAATATAAAAATGGAAAGGGCAGTGACCCAGTGAACAAAACGAACCTGCCATCTATGCCTCATTATTTTCATCATTATCAGCTCCTGTCATAATTTTATATACACTGAGCCCGGCGCCTAATAGACCGGCTACCGGAGCTATTAGAAAGCCTTGGGCCATACCGGCCGGTTTATCCAGAATATTTTCTACTCCCACCGGCATGCCTGGTTTTCCTGGTTTGCCGTCAACCTCCTGCTCTAAGATGGCATTATGAATGGCTTCAAAAGGAACGGTAGATAAATATATGGTTGAGGTGCCGCCATTTTCTTCCATACCATATAAATATCCCGAATTTTCTTGGGCCCACTGCCGGGCATAGCTTTGCATATCTTCTTTAAGACCGAAAAGCAGAGCCTGCTTGGGGCAGGCCGAAACACAGGCCGGTTCCTTATGGTTTTGAATAAGATCGTAGCACATATCGCATTTGTACATTACTCCGCCCCCAGCATATTGGGGAGCCACCTGTAAATAAAGGCCTACCCCAGCTTGCCGTTGCGGTATTTCCCAGGGGCAAACGTCTCGACACTTGGCTCCGCCGAAACACCCACTGGGGTTTATTAATACCGGACCCTCTGGCATTTTTTCATTTACCCCAAAGGGGCAGAGGGAGGCACAGGGAGGATTATTGCAATGCAGGCAACGACGGGGAACGTTAATTTCGTATTCCTGTCCCTCATGTTGTACCTGTAAGTGCTGCACATAAGTCCAATTATAAGGGGTGAGGCGATTAGTCAATTCTCGTTTATTTGACCAATCTTCATGTTTGGCTTGGGGCCAGTAATCGCCGATTGGTTTCTGAGGTTGAGGAAACCGGCTTTGATTCTTGTTCCTGCAAGCTGCAACACAACTTGGAGTATCAGCATTTTTACATCCGTCACACTTGCTTAAGTCAATAATGGTAGCGTATTCGTCACTGCTTTCTATAGCTGCCGCTCCTCGGTTTGCGCCGCTTAAAACAGCAGCAGCTGCAATACTGGAAAAAGCTGCTCTTTTTATAAAATTTCTTCTACTCATGGACATGTTGATCCTCTCCTCCAATATGGGTTAAAATAATAATAAACGAACGTTCATTTATTTGTCAATGCCCTGGCTTGACTATAAGTGAATGCTTATTTATTATAGATGTGAGGTGTGAAAATGAGACAAAAAGATGAAGAAAAAAAGGAAAGTATCAAACAGGCGGTTATCAAGCTTATTTTGGAACAAGGTTTTCATGGAGCTTCAATTGCCAAGATTGCTCGGGAGGCTGGGGTATCACCGGCTACTGTTTATATTTACTATGCCAATAAAGACGATATGTTAAGAGAGATTTATGAGGAATATGCGGATCAGGCTTATTTTTATTTGTTGGGTATAATTAATTCAAATATGAGTGGAAAAGAATTGATTGATACTATGGTCAGGTGCTTTTATGATTATATTAATGAAGAGCAAAGGGTTTTTCACTTTGTCGAGCAGTTTTCCAGTTGTCCCTCCCTGGCAGGCAATTGCCGGGAAACAAGAGGCTGTTTAGAGGTATTCAAACTGTTTGATGAGTTGAAGGAAAAGAAAATACTCAAAGATATAGATAATGTTATTGTATATTCCATGCTCTTCAATACGGTAAAGTGCATCCATCTTCGATATGGCGAAAGTGGGGAAAAGGCTCAACTCCAGGCCGCTTTGGATCAACTGGTGGAGGTATTGGCTGAAACCCTGCTGCTGCCTGACACCACTTTATCAAACCTGGTGAGATAAGCTGGCTCCCACTGAGAAAAGAGGAGGGGATACGATGCTGGAGTTCATGAAGAATGGCTTGTTACCACCCGGTGATCATGAGATCAGCCTGGCGGATTTGGAGAAAGTCATTTCCGAAGGCCCAGGTAATGGTCAGACCTGGGATATTCCCTGGCGCTTGCAACTGCTGCAGGAGTTTAAAAAGCGTTATCAACAATTGCTTGCAGTTGGGATTAACGAGGTATATATAGATGGTTCTTATGCCACCGACAAATTTCACCCTAATGATATGGACGTATATTTTGTAGTGCCCAGGAAAACCTGGAGATCAGGAGCGGAGCAGGCTTTGAAAGATTTGGACCCAGAGTTCTGGCGTTTTGAAACCGAACTGCATGAGGATGGAAAGGTAGGATATCCTATGGCATTTCATTATCATATAGAGATGTTTCCGGTATACTTGGAACATACCCCTGCTTATGCGGCCTGTCAAGAGTTGATTGACCCTAAGATAGAGTTTTTTCGTACAGACAAACATTCCCGCCGGACTAAAGGCATAATAAAGATACAGGAGGTGCCTTCATGATAAAGACTGAACAGGAATATCGTTGCACCCGGGCTAAGTGCAAGGAATACCATGAGAAGATGCAGAAACAGGTGCAGGAAATGAAGGCCCGCGGTTATCTGGAGGACGAAATACGTTGCCTGACCGGACCCACTGCCAGGGTGTTAAATAAAAGCCGGCGAGATATGGAATTGTACCAGCGCTTGAAAAAGGGAGATGCCGGGGCCTTGCGAGAGCTGCCCCTGAACCTCCAATTAATTGGCTTAAGAATTTTCTTGGGAATATCCCGGACCGAGCTGGCTTCTTTGCTGGGCATATCCAGAAATGAACTGGCTCGGGAAGAAAACAATGAATACCAGCAGCTTACCCTGGAACGTTATGAAGAAATCCTGAGAGCAATGGGAGTTAGACATATTCCAACCTACCTGCTGGGAGATCTAAGCCGGGTCGAAGATACCCGCCAGCTTTTGTCGGAAGCGACAAAGGATGAAGGGGGAAACCTGATCATCGGTTAGAGTTCACCCTATGTACCGTTAATACGAATATGGATCTTAGTTGGGCAGGTGCATGTGCGGTCTTTGACCGCCCGCCCGGGTTGGCTACGATTTCCTGTCGGATGGACCGGCGGGCGAGCGCAGCTCGCCCCTACAGGCCTACAACGAAATTTTGGAGATTCCTTGCGGCGATTGTAGGGGCGGTCTTCAACCGCCCGCCCGGGTTGGCTACGATTTCCTGTCGGATGGA
>JAAYNQ010000087.1 GCA_012520725.1 Syntrophomonadaceae bacterium
AAATCTATCAGCACTGGACAGGATGGATCCACCCGCAAATATACCGGGATGTTAAATCCCGGTATTACTAACTTTCTATGGTGGGCGCAACAGGATTCGAACCTGTGACTTCCACCGTGTGAAGGTGGCACTCTCCCGCTGAGTTATGCGCCCCATATTCATATATTTTTATCAGTATTATATTTTATCACAAAAACCTGGGTCTGCAAAGTAGCTCTGACCTATCTTCCTTGGCCCATAAGAAACCCATGGCCTGGCCTTTAAGCTTTTCCCCTATGGCATTAATCGAATATCTCACATTTTACTATGGTTTGATCTCTTTTGGCTCCTACTGCTACCAGACATTGCTTTACTCCAGTAATCTCTTCAATCTTTCTAAGATATGATCTGGCATTGGCAGGCAGATCTTTCAATCTTTTAATTCCGCTGATGTCCTCCTGCCAGCCGGGCATCTCTATATATTCCGGAACGCATTGTTCCAGTACTCCCAAACTTTCTGGAAACTCGTATAGGAGTCGGCCCTGGTATCGATAAGCTACACATATCTTGAGGGTTTCAAAACCATCCAGTACATCCAATTTGGTTATGGCCATATCAGTCATTCCATTGACTCGGGTGGCATAACGCAGTATTACCGTATCCAACCACCCACAGCGACGGGGTCTGCCGGTAGTAGTACCAAATTCTGCTCCTCTTTGTCTGAGCAGGTCTCCCATCTCATCATTCAATTCGGTGGGAAAAGGCCCTTCCCCCACTCTGGTAGTATAAGCTTTGGCTACGCCTAATACCCTGCTGATCTGAGTAGGCCCAATCCCGGCTCCCACACAAGCCCCTCCTGAAATGGGATGAGATGAGGTTACATAGGGATAAGTGCCGTGATCAATATCCAACAAGGTGCCTTGAGCTCCTTCGAACAGTACTTTTTTACCCTGTTTAATGGCTTCATAAATTAAAAATGAGGTATCTGCCAGGTATGGTTTTAAGTAATTCACCTGTTCCAGGACTTGATCCAAAACAAGCCGGTAGTCAAATCCTTCCTCCTGGTATATACCTTCAATAATCCGGTTCTTATACTCCACTATTTTCTTAACTTTTTTCTCCAGCCAAGATGCTTCTTCCAAGCAATCACAGATTCTTACCCCGATCCGGTTTATTTTATCCGCATAGGCAGGGCCGATTCCCCTTTTAGTGGTGCCGATCAGACTGGCCTGATCCTCCAACTCATCTATTTTTTTGTGATAAGGCATCACCACGGGGGCTTTTAAACTGAGTCGCAAGTTGCTGGTATCAATGCCTCTGGCTTTAAGTGATTCCAGTTCTTCAATCACCTTCCCCATATCCACCACCACACCATTAGCAATAATACATAGGGTATTAGGGTACAAAATCCCGGAAGGTATTAGGTGGAGCTTGAATTGTTCATGGGCCACTTCCACTGTATGGCCAGCATTGCTTCCACCCTGATACCTGACCACACAGTCTGCTTTTTCAGCTAAAAAATCGGTGATTTTCCCTTTTCCTTCATCTCCCCACTGACTACCAATCAATACTGTGGCTGACATCAGTCCACCCCCTGCTCCAGCTTGGGTTTTGCTCCAGCAAAAATGGTGTAAATGCCTGTTACTGGCAAACTCATATTAGCAGAAGCCTCTTGGCCATGTCAACAAGGCTCATCATGTACACTGTATACCTTGAAAGCCTCCCTAATTCAGCCTTTCCCCTTCACTACTCGGGATGGGGTTTGCTGTCGGGCTGTCCTCCAATACATGAGGATAGGCTTCCTGAATAAAGGCTATAGGGATTATTTCCAATCCCATTTCCTTTGATTTTAAATCTTCCCTATTATCATATGGAATAAGCACTTTCTTAACCCCCGCTTGGCGGGCGGCTTGAATCTTTTCATGCAGTCCTCCTACAGCTTTTACTCGTCCCCTTATAGAAATCTCACCGCTTACTGCGATGTCCTGACGAATGGCTATTCCCTTGATTGCACTCAATATAGCCAGGTATATGGCCGCTCCCGCCGATGGGCCATCTACTTTCCCCCCGCCGATGAAGTTGATATGCAGATCGTAATTGTATATGCTTTCTCCGAATTGGCCTCGAATTACTGAAGCTGCATTAAAAACTGAATCCCTGGCCATGGAGCCTGCAGTTTCATTAAAACGAACCCTACCTTGGCCTGGAGCATCGGCCGGAAAAGCCACCGCTTCTATTTCCAGCAGCCTTCCCCGGTATCCATAGGCACCTAGACCAAAAATCTTACCTACCTCTAAATGGTCAGAGGCCTTATTTTCTACACTCAGAACTATCCTGCTATTTGAAATGGCTTCGTAAACCTCGTCCGTGCTTACCTCCGCTTGTTCTTTATTTAAGGCAATTGAATATGCCTCTACCAGTATTTTATTAGCACTTCTTCCATCATCTGCATAATAGCTGATCAGTTCTTTTACTCCTTCTTGAATTCTGATATCCAATTTTTCCGCGGCCAGGCTTACTATCTTCTGTATATCTTCCGGCTTCAGGGCTTCAAAATAGACTTCCATGCATCGGGACCTTAAAGCCGGGTTTATTGCTTCCGGTCCCCGGGTAGTAGCCCCGATTAAAACAAAGTCAGCCGGCACCCCTTGCTCGAACATCTGTTTGATGTATCTGGGTATACGCTCATTGTGAGGATCATAATAAGCTGATTCGAAGGTCACCCTTTTGTCCTCTAAAACCTTTAACAGCTTATTTTGTAAGGCTGCATCTATTTCCCCGATCTCATCTATAAATAGTATGCCTCCATGAGCCTCAGAAACCAGACCTGGTTTGGGTTCTGGTATACCTTCTTCCGCCAAGTCTTTGCGTGCTCCTTGATAAATGGGATCATGAACCGAACCCAGGAGAGGGTTGGTGGATTCCCGCGGATCCCAACGCAATGTGGTTCCATCAACTTCTATAAAGGGAGCTTCTTTACTAAAGCAACTGGATTCCTTTTCTTTGGCCAATTCCAAGGCTAATCTGGCGCAACTGGTTTTCCCCACCCCGGGAGGCCCGTATAATATCATATGCTGAGGATAAGGGGTGTTCAGCTTAGCTACTAAGGCTTTAATTGCTTTGTCCTGCCCAATGATCTCACTGAAAGATGCTGGTCTCAATTGATCTAAAGCCGATTTACTTAAACTTATACTCTCCATCTTTTCCAAGCGCCCTAGTTTTTTTAAGGTCTGGGCATTTTCCGGCGAACTTTTCTGTTCTTTAAGGATTTGCAGTTTTATCTCTTGAATATATTCATTATGCTTTTCATCCATTTTTTGCTGAATGCTGTGGTGCAAGTCTTCTTCAATAAGCCGCCGGGTATACAGTTCAGAGAAAAGATCTTCCAGTTCACTTATTTCTGAAGCCAAGTCCTGTGAATGAGGCAAAATGCTGATAGTTGGATCCTCCGATAGTATTCTGCGTAAAGCCAGAATTCGCTCTCCCAGAGATGCGGAGTTCATCAATTCAATGGCATCCAATTTATTGGCTTTAAGTACCAATTCCTGGGTTCCATAAAATTGCTGCAGTTCATTATAAAGGCTATCTACTCTCCAGGCCAGTCCACTTTGTTTTGCTTCCTTTCTATTCTTGCCTTTAAGCCGGTAGTATTTCACCGTAACCCTCCTATTTATTCAGCTGCTGTGACTATTATTTGTATCTGGGCTTGAATACTTGGATATATTTTTATTTTGGCTTCGTAAGTACCCAGGTGTTTAATGGGTTCTTTCAATTCGATTTTCTTCCGGTCTATTTGAGCACCAAATTCTTTCTGCAGTTTTTCGGCAATCTCTTTTGCGGTTATAGCGCCAAATAATTTATCACTTCCTCCGGTACGAGCGGACAATTTAATCGTTTGCCCTTCCAGCTTCTCTCGCAAAACCCGAGCTGCAGCTTCTTCTTTGCCCCTTTGTTTTTGCTTTTTAAGATCTTTTTCCTTGCTTTCTTTAAGCCTGCTGGCAGTAGCCTCTAAAGCCAGACCCTGGGGTATTAAGTAGTTCCTGGCATAGCCATCGGAGACTTCTTTAATTTCTCCTATTGTGCCCAGCTTTTTAACATCTTTAATCAAAATAACTTTCATATTCACTCCTCCTGCCCGGTACGCAATTTCCGAAAATCCACCAGTGAATCAAATAATCCAATAATGCTTAAAAATATGATAGCAGATAGGGGTAAGGCCAGGGTCAAGAAAATTATACCCAATATAATCAAAACCCGTGCAGATCTTCTTCTCCCAGCTATCTTATGGACAATAGTAGCCAGGCCAAAATATACGGCTATGGGAACCAGGGTCCATAGAATATTAGAGCCCAGATAATATATGGGATTTAACTGATCCCGGCCCCAGATCCATAAACCCATCCCTACTATTGCCACCCAGACCAACTGCCAGGGCATCCGCTCTTCTTTAAAGGGTTTATTCTTTAGACGCTCATGCTTAAGCTTTTGGGCTGTACGTGAGGCCAAAAGCAACATAAAAAACACTGCTATTATTGCCTGAATATAGTAAATGGTGGGCAAATGACGGGCAAAGCCCTCTATAGTCCGCTTTAATGAGCTCTCAAACTCCTCCGGACTGATTCCTATTTGTTCATAAGTATCAAATATTCCTAATTGTTGGTAAATGCGAATGCTTTCTTGGGCAGAATGACCCAGCTGGGCTTCAAACTCATTAATTCCGATCCCACCTGAATAAATATAAGACCATAACAAAAACGCACTTACTCCTAATACCGCAGCACTTATTCCTACTTTCTGGATTTGATAGTAATCTGCCTTACGGCTGGTCAACAGGGACATGATTAGAGCTGCTATTCCGAAAAAAGCCAGATAATACAAGAGTTGATGGGCTCCAGCCATAAACAACAATATGGTCAGATTGAATAAAAACAGGAGCAGGATTTTTTTCTCTTCCAGATACAGGGCAGAAACGATTAAAATCCCTCCCCAGGCTATAGCAGGTATCAAGGCTATTTCAGGTAGCCAAGCCATGGCTATACAGGCCAACGCTGTGGAAAGAAGAAAGAACACTATTATAGGCAATTTATCCCCTCTTTCTATTATCCAGATAGAGCATTAAATATCTCATGTCATCGAACCATTGATCTTCCTCATCAGATTCCATAATTCCCGCTTGAAGCTTCTGATTAGCTAAATAATCCAGCGTAGTGAAATCTATGCCCATTTTCCGACCCAGTATATAAGTGATGGTAATTATGGTAGCCAAAGAATCACAGGTTTTAGTATGGTCATTTTTAAGTGTAGCTTTAAACAGATCACTCAATGCTTCCACCAGTTCTGCTTTAAGAGCTTCGCTCACTCTTAAATTAGCGGCAAAGACATCGTTGTTGCTTTTGTTCAATCATACCACCCCCCTATGTACTTCGATCTGGTTCCATAAATTTCCTGCCCAGAAAAAAATAAGCTAAGCCCCCAGCTTGCTGAGGGCTCCTGAAGATTTTATTCGGCTGTATATGGCAGTAATGCCATGTTCCTGGCTCTTTTTATGGCCACTGTAATCTGCCGTTGATGTTGAGCACAATTCCCGGTTATTCTTCGAGGTAGGATTTTTCCTCTCTCGGTTATATAGCGGCGTAGTCTGGGAATATCCTTATAGTTAATATGTTCGATCTTATCCGCGCAAAAATTGCACTGACGCCTTTTTTTGCGTTTATCCTTTTTCAAATTATCCTTCCCTCCTCATCAGAAAGGTATTTCGTCTTCATCTTGATTATCGACTATGTCTATATCGCTTCGATTTACTTCCCGTCCAAATCTTTCCCAATCATCAATATCGGGGGCTGAACTGCTTGGTGCTGGATTTCCACTGCTCGTCCCAGCCCGATCCAGAAATTTAACCTCATCGGCTACTACTTCAGTTACTCTCCGGCGCTGTCCGTCTTGGGCTTCATAACTACGTATTTGCAGTCTGCCCTCAACAGCTACCAACCTGCCCTTACCCAGGTAATTTGCACAATTCTCAGCCGCCTTGTTCCAGACTACAACTGGAACAAAATCAGCTTCGTCCCTTTTGAATTTGCGATTTACAGCTACGGTAAAAGAAGCAACTGCTGTTCCGTTTTGAGTGTATCTCAATTCTGGATCCTGAGTGAGACGCCCGATTAAAATTACTCTGTTTAACAAATCCAGCCTACCTCCCGTCCAGTTTAATTCCCCTATTCTTCCAATCGAATAATCATATGGCGCAAAAACTTATCTGAGATTTTTATTATTCGGTCTAATTCATCAACAGTTCGGGTTTCTCCGTTAAAATGCCAGACAGCATATATCCCTTCGGAGTAATCCTCAATGCTGTATGCCAACCTCTTTTTTCCCCAGCCGTCCAGTTCTTTAAGAAATTCACCACCAAAATCAGCAATAATTGTCTGCAATCTCTCTCTGGCTTCGGCGATATCATCTTCTGATAAATCCGGCTTGAGAATAAACATCATCTCATACGTGCGCATGATTACACCTCCTCCCTATGGACTAGCCCTTCAAAGAGCATAAGGCTCCGGCATAACCGGAGCAGGGACTTCAAGATATTATACCAATATAATTATACTCTGGCAAGCCATAACTACAGCTTTCCTTTGATTAGCAAACTGTCCAGTTCGGATATGGGTTTCTCGATAATAAAAGTATGGTTGAACAGAGCCTTCAGTACTGCTCTAGGTTCTTGCTGCTCCTGATCCTTAATAGCAATAATGCAGAATTTATGAGTACGAGGCATATTTTTGACTGTAACCAAATCCCCGGTAGAAAACCCAGGGTTGCCTGCTTTATTATTTATCATCTCTTCCTACCCCTTTCAGCATAGATTCCCCCTGCTAGCATGCTATGCAAAAGAGGCAAAATTTGTTATTGTCCCCCTTGTTTCTCAACCCTTAGCATACGTTTTTCAAATTGCAGCCGAGGCAGCATTACCATGCGCCCGCAGCCCTGACACTTGATTTTTATATCAGCTCCCATACGAGTAACCTCCCAATGGTAACTGCCACAGGGATGCTTTTTTTTCATCCGCACTATATCACCTAAGTGAAATTCTTTTCTCTGCATCTGAACCTCCCCAGATACCCAACTTCTCCCATCTGCCAATTAATTATCTTGGGTGGCCAGAAAAACACCAGCAACCCAGCTATATACTACTTTTTTCAGGGGAATCACTCCCATACTGGATGAAGCCTAATAGTTCCTGATCTGTATAGCCTGAAAACCTTGGCTTAGAACCTTTCCTACCAGAAAATAGCTACACTGCAACTCTTCCATGGCCTGAGCGAGGGGTTCTGCCTGATGGGCTGGAACCGATATTAGCAAACCTCCGGCAGTTTCAGGGGAAAGCAAGATGTCCAATATAGCTTGATCAAGATCTGCTGCAGCCTGAAACTTATCCTGCAAATAGCTGTGGTTTTTGTAAGCACCACCTGGTATTAACCCCATTTGTGCGTATTCCAGGGCTCCCTCAATTAATGGCACTCGCTTCGCGTATAACTCAACCGTGACCTGGCTGGCAGCTGCCATTTCATAGAGGTGACCCACCAGACCAAAGCCGGTCACGTCGGTAAGGGCATGGACTTCCACCTTGCTCAGTCCTTGGGCTGCTAACTTATTCAAAGTACTCATCCATTTTCTGGCCTCCTGATAGGAGGCATCCGATATCATCTCCGCTTTTATGGCTGTAGCCAAAATACCATTGCCAATCGGTTTGCTCAGATATAATAAGTCCCCAGGTCGAGCACCGGCATTATCCAATACCCGATCCGGGTGAACCAGGCCAGTAACTGCCAGCCCGTATTTGGGCTCATTATCGTCAATAGTATGGCCCCCTACCAGAAGAGCTCCTGCTTCTACAATTTTGGATAATCCTCCGGCCAATATACTCTGCAGTATCCTTAAGTCTTCACAGGCGGGAAAACATACTATATTCATAGCCAAGAGAGGGGTTCCACCCATAGCATAAACATCATTCAGGGCATTAACCGCTGCAATTTGTCCAAACAGGTATGGATCATCCACCATGGGGGTAAAAAAGTCGAGGGTCTGAATTATGGCCTGCTCCGAGTTCAATTTAAATACCCCGGCATCATCCCGGGTATCAATCCCCACTAATAAATCCGGGTGAGTGGGGGGCTTAAAGTCCAGCAATATTTGTTCCAGTGCCCCTGGATCAATTTTGGCAGCTCATCCAGCCGCCCGAACCATTTGAGTAAGTCTTTTTCTTTCCACAGGCTTTCCCCTCCTCCTGGACCAGTACTTTTCCTATAAAGATACGGAAAAGCACTGATCCTATTTCTCCCGGCTATTTAAATGCTTGCATAAAGGCGCGATAAGCCTTAAATGACATATATAGATCCACTTTGCTAACTATTTCAAAAGGCGAATGCATGCCCATCACCGCTACTCCACAATCCAGCACTTCCATACCATAGTAGGCCAAATACTGGGCTACTGTTCCTCCTCCGCCTATGTCTACCTTTCCTAATTCACCCACCTGCCAGCAAACCCCGGATTCCTCCATCATTTTCCTGATCCGGCCTAAAAACTCGGGATTGGCATCATTGGATTCCGCCTTACCTCTGGAACCAGTATATTTGGTCAATACCACTCCCCGGGATAAAAAGCTGCAATTTCTCTTTTCGAATACCTCTGGATAATTAGGATCTACTGCAGCATTGACGTCGGCAGACAGAGCATAGGATTTGGCCAAACATCTCCTGAGCCCCAGATAGCTGTCAATACCAGCTACATGCAGGATTTCGGTGAGCAGGTTCTCAAGCAGCAGTGAATGCAAGCCGGTATTGCCTACACTGCCGATTTCCTCTTTATCAGCAAAAAGACAGATTACGGTTCGAGCGGGGTTGGTAACTTCCAATGCTGCCTGCAGGGAAGCATAGGCACTAACCCGATCATCCTGCCCATAGCCTCCAATAAGGCTTCTATCCAAACCAACCTCCCGGGCCGGAAAGGCTGGGACCAACTCCAGTTCAGCGCTGGTAAAATCCTCTTCCTCAATACCATAACGCTCACTTAAAAGCTGCATGATATAGCCTTTAACTGGATTCTTGCTTTCCCCGTCTAGAGGAATACTGCCTACCAAAGCATTTAATCCCTCCCCGCTAATAGCTTCAGACATTTTCTTCTCCATCTGCTCCTTGGCCAGGTGAGGAAGCAGATCAGCGATGGTTAAGACCGGATCTTGAGGGTTCTCTCCTATCACTATATTTACTTTTTCTCCGTTTTTCTTTATCACCACTCCATGCATGGCCAGAGGAATGGCTAACCACTGGTATTTCTTAATGCCCCCATAATAATGGGTTTTAAGCCAGGCCAATCCCTCTTCTTCATAAAGAGGCCGGGCTTTCAGGTCCAAACGAGGCGAGTCAATGTGTGAAGCTACAATATTGACACCCTCTTCCAAGGGATCAGGTCCGAGAATGATTAAGGCACAGACTTTTCCTTTGGCTTGCATCACTATCCTCTGTCCCGGGTTCAACTGGCTACATTTTTCCAACGGGATAAACCCGGCTTCTAAAGCCAGTCCATAAATATAGTCCACCGCTTCCCTTTCCGTTTTACTCTCATTGAGGAATTTAATATAACCCCCACTGAATTTATGTACTGCTTCTTTTTCCCCCGGACTCAGTATCGTCCAGCAGTTTTGTTCCAATTGTTCTACTTTATCCATTTTATCCATGAATTTTAATAAACCCCCTTTATTAGATTAATAGTTATATCTTACCCAGCTCTTGGATATTTTAATATTCAACTATGGTTTCGCCCAACTACCAAGTGCTGGGTTAGCTGATTCCAATCCAGGCTTTTAATAACTCATAAGTATGTAACATATAGGCAGCACTTAATGATTTATCAATGCTTTCCACCACCACCAAGGCCGAATAGAATCCCATTTTTGAGGCCAATAACAAAGCCGGATACAATAAACCCAAGGTTATACTTAGTATAATTAAATTTTGGCTTATGGCCAAGACTACGCCTAAGAAAGCATCGATTGGTGACAAACCTCCCCATTTCATTACACTTTCTATCCCTAACCATAAAAATTGAGTTAACTTGCTGGCTAACAGGAAAATAGCTATGAAGCATAAGGCCATAACCAATAAATGAGCCAGGTAGTTGGATGCATCACCTAAACCCAAACCATTTATTATTTGTTCCTGGTTGAGTTTTAAAGCTGTCATAGGTATTTTACTTCGTATGCTCTCAGCTAAGGATCCGGTAACCCCGTAATAGTCCTGTAGATAAGCAGCCAGATTCCGGTAATACATTATTGATAACATTATCCCTACGGCCAGGCTGATAATGCTGCCCAGGGCATGCAAAAAACCTTTGCGAAAACCAGACCACCCACTAAAGGCAATAATAGTCAAGATCAGATAATCAAAGAGATTTAGATCCATAAGCCAATCTCCGTTTACTTAAAATTACCATTATTATATCACAGTCCTGGGGGTTGGGATTTTAATAGCAACTCCAATTTTATGCTTACAGTACGATGATCTGTTGTAATTTTAAGGCGGTCAGACTGACCTGGCGTATGTAGTGCATTTGAACCTGAATGACCATTTATCGGGTAAATCTATATGGCTTGATATTCCCTTTAGGAGAATATAGTACCACTACGAAAGCTTAGCCCTGGTAAGCCGTTTTAGTGATTTGCTTCAAGGATATTGGGCTATCCTTGACAATGTCGGTTATCGGCAGTTTTCTACAATAAATAATATTAAAGGGTTTCATTCTACCCACTTAGGAAATCGCTGTAGATATTTCCCGGGAAATAATATTTTTGCTCGCAAAAAACTACCGGTATCCTAATCCGGTGGTTGGTACATTACTGGCGGAGGCGTGTGAGAATCGAACTCACCCGTGACGGGACCACCGCCACACGACTGGATTTGAAGTCCAGGCGGCCCACCAGGACCGATCCGCCTCCTTGCTATTTATGAACTGCTGGTAATTGCCCAGGCTCCCAGCACTCTATTTAATACTCCGCAAAAGCCTGCTTGGGAATACCTCATGCATCAGGCTTTTATAGTAAGCAAGCATAACACCTAGGATTATAGAATCCCCCGAGCAATTTGTCAAATCGTTATTCTGCCATAATAGAATCAAATATATCCAGGCCATTTCCCGGGTTTAGATAAGAGTGGGTTATTAAACTGCCTGGCATAGGGGATCTAATGGAATATTCCTATGTAGTGATTATTCGAATAACCGAACTGCCGACTGCAGTCCGCCCCTGGCTTGCTAAGTGAGCCAGGGCGAAACAATACTGTAGTCATGACAGGGCTTCCTTGGCCTACTGAGCAAAGCGAAACAAGATTGTGGTCCTGTAAGGGCTTCCTCAATCCTCTGTTTCTACAATAATAACGGATTGAATTTCGTAGCCTTTTTTCTTAAGCTCCTCAGCTATTTCCATCCCATTTAATTCTTCTATACGGATAATGGTTTTATAGCGAAATTTTTTCTCATCATAATACACCACAGTATTAATAATATTAATTCCGCGTGCGGCTATAATACCGGTAATTTCGGCCAGGCTACCAGGCCCACTGGGTACATACAGGTCTATTCTGCTATGAGGCTGTTTCACCCCTAGAATATCTATTAAGGCATCAAAGATATCGGTTTCTGTCACTATTCCAACCAATTGGCCTTCATCAATTACCGGCAAACCACTTATTCTATGTTGTCGCATGATTTTGGCTGCGGTTTCAATATAATTATTGCTTTTAATGGTGATCACCTGTTGGTTCCGGGGAAGTATGTCTTTTATCTTGGTCTTGGCTAAAATATAATTCAGTTCATGAATGCTTAGAGAAGTTGCAGCCGAAGGTGAAGCCTGGTTCAAATCGCTTAAAGTAACAATTCCAATAAGTTCCTGGTCTTTAATTACCGGCAACCTTCTTATATTATTCTCTTTCATTATTCTAAAAGCCTCGGTAATACTAGTGTCTGGACCTACAGTTTTCACATCCACCGTCATACGGTCTTTTACTTTCATTTTCTACCCTCCCAGGTAAGCCTTTTTTACTTCTTGGCTTCTCAATAGTTCATCCGCACTTCCTTGCAGTACTATTTCCCCAGTTTCTATTACATAAGCCCGGTCAGCTATGGAAAGGGCCATATTAGCATTCTGTTCGATAAGCAGTATGGTAGTCCCTTTCTCATTAATTTCTTTTATTATCTCAAAAATCTCTTTTACCAGCAATGGAGCCAAACCCATAGATGGCTCATCCATCAACATCAATTTGGGTCTGGCCATTAATGCTCTGCCAATGGCCAGCATTTGCTGCTCTCCACCGGACAGGGTACCGGCCAACTGTTTTCTTCTCTCCTGTAAACGGGGAAAACGATCAAAAATCTCACTCAAGTCCTTTTGAATCTCTTTTTTATCTTTACGTAAATAAGCCCCCATTTCCAGGTTTTCCAATACTGTCAGTCCCGGAAAGACTCTCCTTCCCTCAGGGACTTGGGATATACCCAGCTCAACTATTTTTTCCGGAGCTAATCTGCTTATCTCTCTATCCTGAAAGCGGATCGAACCTTGCCTGGGTTTTAATAATCCCGATATGCTTTTTAATGTGCTGGTTTTTCCCGCTCCATTGGCCCCGATTAAAGTAACTATACTGCCCTGCTCTACCTCTATGCTTACACCCTTTAGGGCTTGAATGGCACCGTAATAAACATGAATTTCTTTTACCTGGAGCAAGTTATTACCCCCTATCTCTGCTCTTACTTGGTTTTTATTCTGGCATCTCCTACTCGATGGGTAAAGCGAATTTTATCATAATACTCTAACAAAGGCAGGGCATATTTACGAGTTGTATTCAGCATATCCCGAAAGGTAGCCAGACTAAGCTCCTTCTCCTGCTCAAAATACTGGTTTAACCGGTTTTTGCCTTCCTCCAAGGCGTTTTGAAGGAAATACATATCAGGGTTAATTTTTACTAAAACCTTTTCCTTGGTTAAATAAGCTAGTATTTCCATTAAATCATCTTCTTCTATTCCAGCAGCCTCTCTTAAGCTTTCTACTGATGGAGGGGTAAATAAATTCTCCTTCATCCGGCTTTTAATGAGCTGTATGACTTGAAGCTCCCGTTCCCCTGGGGATGGCTCATGCCCGGGCATTCTAATTTGCTGGTCCTGGATCTCTATTTTCTTATCCGCTTCCAGCTCTTTTAAGATTAAGTTGAAGGTCTTGCTGTTTACATTTTTAGAAAACCGGCTGCGTATCTCTTCCCGGGAAGGACCCTGCCGCAAGGGATATTTTAAATGATATTCCTGCAAGGCCATGATAATTTTATCCGCCAATTGTCCCAGGCCAAAAGTACTCATGTATTCATCTTTCTTCAATTCCACCACCTTATTTTCTATACTCATCTGCCCCAATTCTTGTCTTATTCTATCCTCGTCATTGCCGAGCCTTCTGGCCAGCTCGTCTACACTGATTACATCCTGGGGATTAGCCTCTAATTCATATAGGATCATTTCGGATAGATTACCCTCTTCCTTAACAATCAGTTGATTCAAGGTCTCTTCTCTAAAACGCTTTTGCTTGCTGGCATTAGCATCAATAATAGTTCCACCACCTATGGTACTTACCGGGGAGTAATAGCGAATTACAAAGGGATCCCCTTTATGCCCGACCACTGGTTTTTCCATTACTATCTGTACATAACCTTCCTGTCCGGGATGCAATTCATCCCCGTCCAGCAATACTACCCGGGCCATGGTTTCGTCGGTCCCTAAATGAAAGCGAATTCGATTCCAGTTCTTTAATACTCTGCTACTGGAGCTTAAAATGCGCAAACGAGCATCCATACGGTAAGTGGGAGTAAGATAAGCGGGGGTGGAAAGCCAGTTGCCTCTTTCAATATCAGCTATATCAACTCCCTGTAAATTTACTGCCACCCGTTGACCTGCATAAGCCTTATCAACTTTATCATTATGTACTTGCAGGGTTCTGATCTTGACTTTCTTTCCACTGGGTAGTAATTCCAGGGTTTCTCCGGTCTCTATCTGACCTGACCACAGGGTTCCGGTTACTACGGTTCCAAAACCGGCTTTGGTAAATACCCGGTCTACTGGCAAGCGGGCTTTGCCATAGACCGGCCTTTCTTTTATTCCCTCCGCTACCTTTTGTATTTCCTGCAACAATTCAGGAATCCCTTCTCCACTCACTGCGGATACTGGAATAATGGCAGCATCAGCTAAAATAGTGGCAGACAGGTATTCCCGAACTTCTTCTTCTACCAACATCAGCCATTCATCATCTACCATATCCTTTTTGGTAAGGGCTATGATGCCACTTTTGACTCCCAGCAATTCTATGATATCCATATGTTCCCTGGTCTGCGGCATAACCCCTTCATCGGCAGCAATTACCAGCATTACCAGGTCTATGCCAAAGGCGCCGGCCAGCATATGCCGGATAAATCGTTCGTGTCCGGGGACATCAACAATGGCGGCCTTTTGTCCGTCCGGTAGTACAAAAGGGGCAAATCCCAATTCAATGGAAATTCCCCTCTGCTTCTCTTCTTTGAGCCGGTCAGTTTCAATTCCGGTAAGAGCTTTTACCAGTGTAGTTTTCCCATGATCAATATGTCCTGCCGTTCCTAGTATTAACCTCTTCATTGACATCCTCCTATTATGCCCTAGCTAATTATCTTTTGGCTGGGATTTAAGCAATAAATCCCTTATCATGGCTGCTATCTCCAGTTCATCTCCTGCCAGTAGGGTTCTTACGCTGATCAACATTTTATTGTCTTGTCTGCGCGCTATCAGAGCGGGACTACCTTGCCGTAGCTTGGCCGCAACCTGCTCCAGGCTCATACCCTTGAATTCCAATTCCACTCCCGCCCCGGGCAGTTTGTGGTTGGGATATGCGCCCCCTCCTACCATGTCTTCCAGGGCTACTACTTGTAGTACCAGCATATTTTCACCAGCATTATAGGCCGGGCTTGACTCATTGCGGATCAGAACGGGCAAGTCTCTTAATTCTTCCTTTAATATATTTAAGAAGGTTTCCGCTTTGGCTTTCATCTCTTCCTGGCCAGCAATAAGCATTTTATTAATGGGTATGCCCTCTTCCGGATGAGCAGACAGGTATTCCAGAAGAGTTCCTTCCAGAGCAGAAAGTATCACTTTGTCCACCCTCAAGGCCCGCAGCAGCTGGTTCTTTTTCATTTGTTCAATATACTTTCTTTTCCCGACTATGATGCCGGCCTGGGGTCCGCCCAGCATTTTATCCCCACTAAAGCTTATTATATCGGTACCTGCCTGAACACATTCCTGTACGCTGGGCTCTTTTTTTAAATCATTGGGGAGCAGGGAAGTGATGATGCCGCTGCCCAAATCCAAAAATACTGGAATTCCCTGCTTCTGGCCCAGACTCACTAATTCTGAGATTGATACTTCGGCGGTAAATCCAATAATCTGATAATTGGAGGTATGGGCGGAAAAAAGCAAGGCGGTAGCTTCATTTATAGCCTGGGAATAGTCGGATACATAGGTTTTGTTGGTAGTACCTACCTCTATTAATTTAGCCCCACTAAGCTTCATAACCTCAGGAATTCTGAAGGCTCCCCCAATTTCTACCAATTGTCCCCGGGATACTATTACTTCCCGCCCTGCAGCTAAAGTAGTTAATACCAGCATCACTGCGGCAGCATTGTTATTTACCACCAAAGCCGCTTCAGCTCCGGTAAGCTTTTGCAATAAGTCCTCTACATGGGAGTAACGGGAACCCCGTTCCCCAGTTTCCAGATCCATCTCCAGGTTGTTATAGCTCCTACCTATCTCATTCATATGTCTTAAGGCCCTTGTTCCCAACGGCGCCCGTCCCAAATTGGTATGCAATACTACTCCGGTTCCATTGATCACTCTTTGCAGGGTTCCTTTATCTGTTTTTTCAGCCTTTAACTTAATGCTGTTTATGATAGAGGTCAGGATAGCCTTTTGCTCAATTTCGCTATTCATATTCCGCAGTATTGCCCTGATTTCGGCTACAGCTGTTCTTGCGGTATCAACTACATAATCTCTTTTATACCTCTCCATTAAACCTTGAATTTCTTCCTGCATTAGTATCTCGTCCATAGACGGAATTTTCTTTAGATTTATCATCCAGGTCCTCCTTAATCAACTCTGGAAAAGGCTGTCTTTATATCTGCACCGATTTCTTTTCCTGCCTTTCTTACTAATACTAACAGTATAATTATACCCAGTAAACCAAACAAAGGGTACACCTTGCTTACCAGGACGGAAAAACTCTGCCAGGCTATGGGCAGAGCCAGAATTAAAGTTAATAATAGACTTAAGCTATAGCTTATTCCGGTAAAATGGCAAAAGCGCTGAGCGAAGCCGTAAGCATTGGCAATAGCTGTGGTGAGAATTCCTACCCATAAGACCATAGTATAAATCCCTTTGCTGATGGGTGAAATGTCCCCTGCTACATATAGCATGGGCACCTGATAGTGCAGCACTACCGGCAGGAATTTATTTAAGGCCATATAATTGAACAGAATCAAAATACCCAGCAGGATACCACCCCAAATGGCTCCCCAGATGCCGTCACGCCGGCTTCCCAGGGATTGATATTCGGTTAATATAACCATTGCTAAGGCAAAATTGTAGGCCACATACAAAACAGAAGCTATTAGCCATCCCCCTTCTTGCTGAGGAATTAAAAAGGCGCTATATGATGCTATAGACTCCTTTTCTATCAGCAGGGCTGCATATCCACTTATTATCAACAAAAGCACTAGCTTGACTGGTACCAGTATATTAAAGGATTTGACCAGTCCCCTCTTTCCTGAACACAAAAAAAGGGCCACCAGTATAGATGCTGTTATAATTCCAAGCTCTTTCGGCTGAAATAGATGTTCGTAAAAAACCGCTCCACTAGCCGATAGCATCATTGATAGCCCCAGGAACAAAAATAACGACAAGAGCAGGTCAATTACCATGGAGTACTTTTCTCCCATCAACTCCTGCAGCATACCCTGGTAGGAGCTGATTTTATGCGCATGGGCTATATACATTAATAGAGCCCCACAGCATGCGAACAAAAACATAGCCAGTAGGCATCCTTTAATCCCCGGCTCACCGAAAAAAACAAAAAACTGGACTATTTCCTGTCCGGAGGCAAATCCCGCTCCCACAACTGCACCCAGATATCCCATACTCAGACTCAGTCTGTTCTTAATCCTATTCATCCCCTGAACATTTACACATATACTTAATAAATACGCTTCTTAAAGATAAAATACTGCATAAAAATATTACCAGAAGTAAATGCTAAGCTTGATTAGGCAAGGGTGGCGGGGAGTATATGCAAAAATTCAGTAAGCGCAACGATATTATATTTTCCCAGCACTTCACAAACCCCAATTGTGTGAGCGGTATGTCTAATGCTGCCGTTAAGCTGTTGCAGGATTTGAGTAACCCCTCCCGGCGCGATTTGGTTTACCTGTGCATAGGAACTGATCGGGCTACTGGAGATTGTCTGGGACCTTTGGTAGGCAATAAACTGAGTACCCTTTTGCCTTCAGCTCATGTATATGGTACTCTGGAACAGCCTCTCCATGCCCTGAACCTGGAATCCACCCTGCAGTCTATTGATCGAAACTATGCTTACCCCCTCCTCATTGCCATAGATGCTGGTTTGGGCCAAGCGGATCGGGTTGGTTTTTTGACCATACGAAAAGGATCTCTATCCCCTGGCTTGGCCTTAAATAAAAAGCTTCCTCCAGTAGGAGATATACATATAATTGGCACAGTAAATGTCTCAGGTTTTTGTGAACACCTGATCCTACAGAACACCCGCCTTTTCATTGTATATAAAATGGCCGAAATTTTAGCCCGGGCCCTTTTTCTTGCTCATCACCGGTACACCATAAGTCTGCGGGAGCAGAGTTTTTCCAAGACTATATCAGCTGAACCTCATTGAATCAATTACCGGTCAGATCAAATAACGAGCCTTGGATCAGATGGATTCGGGGCAAGCTTTAGGGTATTGAGACAGCAGCATGAAGAGCTATATTGGTATCGTCATGATTGAAAATTCCTAATAAAAATATACCATCAAACCCAGTTACAATGGGGTTTAATGGTATAATTAGTATAATAAATTCTTAAATGGCGGTGCTAAATTTGTGGGATACATAAAAGGCCGGGATAGGCATCAAATAATAATGCTTCCAGAACTATTAGATGATTATATATCTGAAAACAATCCAGTTAAATACATAGATGCATTTGTAGAGAACCTTGATTTGGGCAAAGAAGGCTTTACCAGGGCTACTCCTTTAAAGGGAGGTCGTCCTGGCTATGATCCAAGATGCCTTCTCAAACTATACATTTATGGATATTTTAACAAGATCCGTACTTCAAGAAAACTAATGCTTGAATGCACGAAGAATGTTGAAGTAATGTGGCTTATGGGCAAGCTGACCCCTGATTTCCGAACCATTGCAGATTTTAGGAAAGATAATGCAAAAGCCCTAAAGAACGTCTTTAGAGCCTTTGTGAAAATTTGCATGGAGTTAGATTTATACGAGAAAGATTTAATAGCAATAGATGGCAGCAAATTCAAAGCCGTAAACTCAAAAGACAAGAATCTAACTAAGGCAAAATTGAAAAACAGGCTAAAGAAATTAGATCAAAGTATCGATGAATATCTAGAGGAATTAGATAAGAACGATGAAGCCGAAGGCGAGCCAAAAGCTATTAGCAAAGAAGAATTAGAAGAGAAGATCGAATTATTAAAGCAGCGGCAAAAAGAATATTACAAGCATCCTGAAGAAATGGAAAAAGAACCATGAATCCCAGATATCATTTACTGATCCTCAATCAAGATTAATGCGACCAATAATGGAGGATTTAATGTTTGTTACCATGTGCAGGCGGCAGTGGATGCGAGGAACCACATGATAGTGGACTTTGAAGTCACAAATAATTGTAACGATAAAGGATTATTTCTATATAATTACTACTGTGCCTGGATTACCAAACTTCTTGGACAGTCTCGCCAGCCGTGCTTGCCACGATATCTCCCGGGCAGGTCGGCGGGCGACCACAGGTAGCCCCTACAGGCTTACGATGGGGTTTTGGATCCCATCGAGGATTGTAGGGACGGTCTTTAACCGCCCGCGATATAACGCACAGACATTCCGTATTTATCGCCGATCCCAGGGCGGGCGACCACAAGTAGCCCCTACAGGCTTGCTACTGTATTCCGGGAGAGCGTATGCTTGACTGTGTAAATGGTAATAATCTCCATTAATAAAAATAAGGAGATGTTATCATGAGACAGTTGAGCGATAAGGAAATGGAATTAGTAGCCCTAATAAGCAAAGAATGTACCAC
>JAAYNQ010000088.1 GCA_012520725.1 Syntrophomonadaceae bacterium
GCGAACTCCTCATAAGTGAGTTGACCGACAGGTTTTCTTCCCGGGAAGATGCCTGGGCTGCCCTAGAAGCCGTGCAGGAGGAAACCGCCGATCTGGAACCCTTTGCGCAGTGGCATCAGGATCAGTTCTGGTCGGCTAAGAATGTCAAGGTGGAGATGATACAATTCTAAATGAGCAAGCCCTCAAGCCTATTTAACTTGAGGGCTGAATGCCATACTAATACTATTCCCAAAACTTACCCCGAAGGAACTGGGAGATCTCTTCAGTGCTCATTTCTCTATTAAAACCTTCAATTTCAGCTAAATCAAAATATCTTTGACCCATAAGACCTCCCTTAGAGGTCTTAACAAACTCGGTTTCATAATACTGTTTGACAAAGAAAAATCTATGACCTTCTGAAATAGAATATCCAAATTCATTCGTTCCTTCAATAATGATATCTCTCATAATAGCCTTTTGTTCATCGGATATAGTGCCCATCTGTACTTCTTCAATAATCAGTTCATCAGTCTCAAATAAATACCGAGCATCAGCAGAGCTTATTACTTCGCCTATACCTCTTACCGCTTTGTCTTTATATAGGCCAAGATACCTGTGGTTCTGGTAACCCCTATCTCTCGGTGCATAGTATATATTATTTTTCATATTTTGGTGATACGTAGTTCCAGACAATATCACTCTCATCTTGGTATAGTTGTTATCTATTAAGCCAGTTTCCAGGCAAAAGTTTTCATAGTCCTGAATTAACTCTTTCATTTCGATATCATATTCCTGAATGGTATCGTTGAAAAGACGGCAAATTTTCTTGAACGTGGTTGATGCAAAAACAATCGATATGTTTTTTCCACGATTATAGGCGTTTAATCTATCGATAATCTGCTGTTTATACTTGGTCTCCATAGGATCTTTATTGATCCAGAGAAAAATCTTTTTATTTTCATGGCCGAAGGAATCCCAATGCTTTTCAACCTGGTTAATGTCCTGCTGACCATATAATTTAGTTTCAATAATGATCTTGAAACTCTCCTGTTGGATTACACCATCTGGCACGCTGCCTGTTCCCTTCTCTTGCTGCCGGAATTGAACCGTTGTGTCTATTTCTATGTTGTCGTTTTCAAGCAGTGCATTAAGAAATAGCTTAAACTTATCAGCACTGTTGTTATAAAGCCTGCTAAAAAGAAGTAACGTGTTATTTGTCACCATATTCTCTTTTTGCGAGTAGCGCGGAAAGTAATGAATTGTAGACATAAGCTCACCTCAAAACTATCATCTTACTAAAGACTATTAATTATAATAGACATTTCCCTACATCCTAGGTTTAACACATTTTTAATTACTCTAAATTTCTATCTTCTCTAATCTTTCTATTAGCTGTTGATCGTCAGTGGTTATCTCCCACACTTCCCCATCCGAAAAGGTATATCTACCAGGGCCACTAAAATGATTACCTTCCCAGATGCCTTCAAGTATTTCACCGTTTGAGAAAGTAAATTTACCATATCCCTCAGCATAGCCTTCCACAAAATAACCTTCAAATATATCACCACTGCTGAACTCTAATCTGCCATGGCCGTGGTATTTGCCGTCTTTATAACTTCCAGTGTAGTGATCCGGGTTGTCCAGCAGGATTATTAGTCCAGCCGCTGATATGATCAGGATCAGTATAATTAAAAGCCTAAATCTGCTCGCAAGCAGTTCTCTCTTCATTGTATCATCCCGCCAGCTTTCGTAGTTTTATCGGTTCTTTTCATATTTGCCGGTTGAATACCTGTCAGTATTCCAGCATTCATGAAACAGGACTTTTCGCGCTTTCAATAACTGCTTATACGCAACTGCGGTTGAATAATCTGCCATCCCGGCATTATTTGCCTGCCATTTGTTTCCGCCCGTTTGTTTCTCGGCACAGCACGGAAACAGCAGTAAGGTTTCTAATCCGAATTTCAAGCCCTCCCCCCTATCACATTTTTCTTATTAAGTACGTCAACTCTCCAATAAAAACCGGATCACAATAGCTCTGTACATGATCAACATTCCACAGGCCAGATTCTCTAACCATGGAATTGGCACAATAATTGCCCAACCAATTTTCGGATGGCGGGTCAATAGGCTCTCTCATATAATTGCTAAGCAAGCTGATAGCATTTCTTTCGATATATCCTCTCAGGCTTTGAGGGCCAGATGGATCCTCTACTTTTAGCCAAAGAAAAGGCATATTCCCAATTACCTGGCTCACTTTACATTCCAGAAAGTGTTCTCTGGCCCGTATATCGGGGCCTGCATTATTACCTTGTGCCCATGTAGGCACGTTAAGGTTTTCTTTATTTATAAGAGCTGTCCCCACATGAAGCCGAAATATTGAACCGCGATGATTGCCGCCGCCGCCAAGTTCCCCTCCAATAGTTCCACGGTGCTTGCGCAGCCGACCCCACAAAGTGGTATTTGATCCGGTTTTAAGTCCGTGGGTTCCCACCCGAATCACACGCATATCATTGGAGCCTTGACGGGTCTCCCCTTCCTCAAAGAAAAAATAAACTCCCTGCTTTGGCCAACCAAGTGAAGCTCGGCAGTCCTTTAGGTACCGGAAGCCAGTCTTAGCCCGCAGTTCAGCTAATAGTGAATAAAATTCAGCGATGCTATTCTCTCTACTCATGACA
>JAAYNQ010000089.1 GCA_012520725.1 Syntrophomonadaceae bacterium
CAAAAAGCTGGTAGAGATAGCCCGGCAAGAGAAAGCTGTGGCCATATGCCATGGGGCTACCGGTAAAGGAAATGACCAGGTACGCTTCGAGCTGAGTATAAAAGCTTTGAACCCGGAGCTAAAGATAATTGCCCCCTGGCGGGAGTGGGATATCCGTTCCCGGGAAGATGCCATTGACTACGCAACTGCCCATGGCATTGAGGTGCCGGTAAGCAAAGAAAAAATTTACAGCCGGGATCGTAACCTATGGCATATATCCCATGAGGGAGGCGACCTGGAGGATCCAGCCAACGAGCCCAATAATGATTTATATGTACTTACGGTTCCCCCGGAGTTAGCTCCAGATAAACCGGCCTATGTAGAAGTTGGTTTTGAAAAGGGGGTACCGGTGTCCCTGGATGGCAAGCCTTATGGGCCGGTAGAGCTGATTAAGGAGCTCAACCAGCTAGGGGGAGTCAATGGAGTCGGTATTGTCAGTATGGTAGAAGACCGTCTGGTAGGTATGAAATCTCGGGGAGTATACGAAACCCCGGGAGGGACCATACTCTACCAGGCTCATGAAGAATTGGAAAGGCTGACCCTGGACCGGCGCACCCTGGAATTTAAAGAATTAGTGGCCCAGAAATATGCACAACTGGTCTACGATGGTTATTGGTTTAGCAAAATCAGGTATGCCTTGGATGCTTTCATTGAGGAAACCCAGAAGACTGTGAGCGGAAAGGTAAGGATGAAGCTGTACAAGGGATCCTGTGCTGCAGTGGCTGCTAGTTCGCCTTATTCGCTTTATAGTGGAGAATTGGCTACCTTTGGCGCCGATGAAATATACAGCCACCAGGACGCACAAGGCTTTATCAACCTTTTTGCTCTGCCCTTAAAGGTGCAGGCCTTATTGGAACGCCAAATAAAAGAAAAATAAGGTATAACCTGGAGCTAGGATGAAAACCGGGGCAGAAATTTTAATTCTGCCCCTCTGTTATTCCTTGACATTTTTACTATATTATTTATAATTTTAATTAGAGCAAAATTTCACATGTAGGATTGTGGAAGAAGGGATTACCTATTGGTGGTCCTGGATAAACCAATGTAATTTTCCTTAGGTATGGTATACCTTTTGGGAGTGACGTTGGTTTTTTTCGCTTGTAGGTTGGAAATGTCTTCACAACTGAAGGGGTAGGGTTGACTATGTGTACCAAGAAAACAAACAACCTGCGTAATGTTAATAGGCCACAGACCATGAAGCTGAACGATCAACAGAGACGTCAAATGCAACATAAATTCAAGCTTTATATGGAGAAGTATTTTAAGGAAAAGTTGAATAAAGGGGTTGACCACACTAAAATAATCCTATGGGGAGATATGCTTATTATCCGGGGGGAAGGGTTTTTAACCGAGCCTGAAAAATATATCGTTGCCACCGAATCAGGCAAGGATGTGGTAAATGCAGCCCGCAGGCAGGTGGCCAAGCAGCATTCTATTGATAACATACCGTATTTTGAAGGGGAATTGAAGGCTAAAGTAATTCATCAGATGTACGAAATCGAAGCAGAAAACGATTTCTGGATGCACGCCATGGTATTTGACCGGGTGCTGACAGAAAGTGTTTGAACGCCTGCAATTAAGATCACCTTAACTAGAAAAACCAATAAGATGGTGGGATGAAGGGAAACAATTGTGGCTCCGAAGAAGACCAACATTTTTGTAAATCTTGCGCAAAAGCAGGTTTTCAAATATGTTGGTCGTTTTTATTTTGAGGGGAGGCGGGAAAAGGATAGATACTACAAGCAAGCTTAGTGACCATTAGCATAAGAAAGGAGAGGGAATTTTAAAATGAGTGAAACCATGAAAGCGTTAGTATATCGGGGACCAGAAAAAATAGGTGTAGAAGATGTTCCAATGCCTAAGATTATTGAACCGGACGATGCTATTGTAAGAGTGACTACCTCCACCATCTGTGGTACCGACATTCATATCTGGCATGGGGGGATGCCGGAAGTGGAGCCCGGAAGAATTATCGGCCACGAATTTTGTGGTGAAGTGGTGGAAGTAGGTCCTGCAGTCAGAAATGTCAAGGTGGGGGACAAGGTAGCTGTTTCCTGCGTTACCCAGTGCGGTGAATGCTTCTACTGTGTTCGTGGCATTTACTCCCATTGTACTACCGGCAGCTGGATCTTTGGTTATATGATTGATGGGTGCCAGGCCGAATACGTAAGGGTGCCTCATGCGAATCTAGGAATGTTCCCAATACCTGAAGGATTAACCGAGGAAGATGTCCTATTCGTTGGCGACATACTGTCTACTGGCTATTTTGGAGCGGAACAGGCCAGAATTGAACCCGGTGATACCGTAGCAGTGATGGGGTGCGGACCCGTTGGCATGTGCGCTATGACTACTGCCCGTTTATGGGGACCATCTAAAATTGTAGCCGTCGACATCAACCAGGAACGTC
>JAAYNQ010000090.1 GCA_012520725.1 Syntrophomonadaceae bacterium
AGGGATTCGAACCCCCGACCTACGGATTAGAAGTCCGTTGCTCTATCCAGCTGAGCTACAGGGACAGCAAATATCCATAAAAAAAGCCTCTTCCCCTGAGTAAGACCCAGGATACGGAATTCAGGCCGATTGCGCTCAAAGTATATTCTTCTTTGGCACATCATCTTTTTCGCTGCCTTACTAATAATGGAGCGGGTAGAGGGAATCGAACCCTCGCAACCAGCTTGGAAGGCTGGGGCTCTGCCACTGAGCTACACCCGCCCGCAAAGTGTATTATACATTTTTTTAATGGCCATTTCAAGAAGCTTTTTTATTTTGTGCGAGCATGTGGCCATTCCCATTGCGCACTTGATTATTTTATTACAAAACCATAGCGAATGCAAGTAAAAATAAGCTTCTACTCAGCAATCTTTTCCCTTTTATTTGAGCAATTTATTACTCTTTGGAGGAAGCCTCCGGTAATTGCTGCCTTTTGCGCTGCATTTGCCAGACGGCTAAAGCAGCAGCGACGGCAATGATGGGGATAATTACCAACCAGGGGCTAATTCCCTTGCTTATGGGATTATCAATTTCCTGGGCGGGAGAATCTTCGGCAATATTCAGGCTGAATGGTTCCACTACCACCAGGGGTTCTCCAGACCCATCCTGATAAGAAAAAACCAATTGGCCCAAGATTTCTCCTGCTTCCTGGGGCTCAAAAGCTGTCTCATAATAACCACTGCTGTTCTGCTCCATATCACCCATAAAAACAGTTTTATCTACAGCTTTAAAATTCCCTTCCAGCTTTATTATCAGGTTGCTTAAACTCCCCTTACCTGTATTGTAATAAGTGCAATAAAGGTTAATCAGCTTACCTGGCTTCATGTCTCCGGTAAACCTAATATTCCCTACCTTGAGACGACTTAATCCCACCTGGCTAAGTTCTACGGGATCAACCCGACCTTTTGCGCCTGCATTCTGAATCGGTTCCTCTACGGAAGCAGTTTCAGTTTTTACTTCAAGTTCTATTTCCAATTCAGTCTTGTAGGATTTGCCGCTTTGATCAGTATAAGTAGCCTGGAGTAATAAAGGATACCTATCATTGGGCAGTGAAGAATCAGCATCCAAGAGATAGTTTACCGGCTTTTCACTTCCCCCCCGAATAGTATCCACATATCTCTTATTACTGCCGGAACTTAGAAATATCCCGCTTGGACTCGTTCCCGACAGAGTGATGGTGATATCCCGGGCTGCTATTTGTCCTTCGTTCCTTATTCTTACCGGTAGTTGCAAACCCTGTCCTGGAGTCAGGTAGTCCATCTCATCCAACTGGTATTCCATTAGCAGTTGGGGGGTGATCTGGGTATCCTGCACCTGGATGTACAAATTCTCCTGATTTGTCCTGCTTACTCCGGTAGAGTCAATAAATTGGCCTTCCAAATGAAGCACATAGGTACCATCAGCTGCGTCAGCCCGGCTGGACAGCTTAATATTTATCTTTTTGGTTTCCAAGCTATCCCAGGAACGAAAATAAAACATTTGTTCAGCCGGAAAAGAGAAAGGACTGTCAGAATCCAAAGAAGCCTTTATCAATACCTCTTCCAATCCATAATTGCTTAGATTTTTCAACTTAATACTGGCTTTAACCTCACTTCCTGCCCTGGTATATATAGTCTCTTTATCTTCAATTGCTATAAGCCTTTCCTCTTCAGGGCCTCCCTCCCCATCCACCGGGACTGACAGGTATTTCTCTTCCCTGATGGGCTGGGGATAATTGTCTTTGTTATAGGTAAAGCGAAGGGGAAGCTGACCATCTCCTCCACCTTGATAAAGCAGATCTATAGAAAAGGACTCCGATTGGCCCGGGGCCATTAATTCTGCCAATTGAATGCTAGTTTTGGAACCGATCAGAGTATATCCAGAATTATCCCCCAGTTCTATCGAAACCTGGCTTAAATCTTCTTCTGCTTCGTTTTGGATATTTACTGTCAGGGTAAATTCCTCTCCCTCCACTATGGTATCGGGAGACACTGAATACTTGTTTATTGCCAGGTCTGGAGCTTCGGCCTTCAGTACCGGAGCTATCAGCCCCATTTGCAGGATAATCATTAATACTAGTAAAAGGGGTCGGAATTTGGCTGAGAACATCACCCTAATCTCCTCCTGCTTTCGGGATTTACTCTATCATTCGGTTTTAATGCTTTCTCTCTCTGCTGGCTTCCATATCTACCCGGACTATCTGTTCACTATAAACTACAACTAAATATAGTAAAATTCAAGAAGCAAACAAGTCAATTATTTCCATTCCAAAGTAGTAGCCATGGTATGGTCCAGAGAACTTGGAATTGGATTAAAATCCCCCGCTTCCTCAAACAACCCAAGTTGCTAAAATATCCAGGGTGGCTTTGGTATTAAAATGCTCTAAAGGACATCTTAATATATCCAATTTAGTTATATTACGAAGCTTCTTTCCAATTCTTACAACTTAATGAAATTAAATCAAAGCAATAGATATCCTATGGATTTCGCTGTCCTGCCGGCAGTAATACTACAGCTCCATCTTCCGTTCCCAGATCCATACCGAGGCTGCCAGCAAAAGCAAGGCTAAGACCAGAGTTATTCCAACATAGATCCAGATAAAAGCTATTGAGGAGGCAATATCCGTCGCCTGATAATGGAGATTCCAACCCAGTTCCGGGCTGAACTTCCCCGGGCCGAACAAGAGCAAGAGGAAAACTACCAAGGTAATAAAGCCAGAGGCCCGGGAAAAGAGTTTGCCAAACAATTGGCTCAGGAAGCTGCAAGAGAATAAATATACTATGGCCGCAATACTAGCTGCATACAGGCTTATCAATATTTTTGTCATCAAAATAAGGTCTGCCTGCCGGTTCAATTCAGGCAACAAGTCGGGAAAGGAAATGATAATTGCTATAGAGGAAATGGTACCTACCAGCAAAGTACCGGCCAGGTATTCGCTCAACAAAACCAGTAACTTGGAGCCCAACATCATGGTTCCGGATACCGGCAGGGACATCATCAAATAAATGGTGTTTTGTCCCCATTCCCGACCCAGGATGCGGAAGGAGGTTATTACCGGCAAGAATCCTGCCAGCCCCATTAAAGCTACAGCGGGAACCATAATTATCATCCTGCTGTCGCCTTCGGTCTTGGCGAAGATCCACAAAATGGATACCAGTGTAGCAATAGCAACAATTAATACTTCTACTCGGGCTTCTCGCAAATCCTTAAGATATAAGCTTTTAAACATCTTAAACTTGCTGGCTGCCATTCCTGAACACCTCCTTCATTATTTCCACCAGGGATTGATTTCTCTTAAGTCTCAGCTGCTCAGCATCATCTTGCAGCTGAATCCTGCCCTGTTCAATAAAAACTACCCGATCCACCAAACTCTCTACCTCATCTATTTCATGAGTAGAGATTATCATGGTCTGTTCTCCTTCCCGATAACCCTCTATAAGAGCATTGGCGATCTCCTCCCGGGTCAATAGGTCAATACCGGAAAAAGGCTCATCCAACAACAAATAGGGAGCCCGGCGGGATAGAACCAGCAGTAGCTTGGCTTTAGCTCGTTGCCCTTTAGATATTTTTCCAATTACCATCTGTTCATCCAGCTGTAAAAAGGATAATAAGCCCTTATACCTGCTTTCATCCCAATCAGGATAAAAAGCACTCATGAACCTTGCCGCCTGGGCCAGTTTCCACCAGGGATATAGGTGATCCACTTCGGGTAAATAGGCCACCAATTGCCTTTGGGCTTTGGGAGCAGCCCCTCTCACCATAACCTCCCCCTGGTCGGGATAATTAATGCCTGTAATCAGCTTCATAATAGTTGATTTACCAGCACCATTGGGACCAAACAACCCGCAAATACTACCCTGGGGAAAGTGAATATCAACCCCATCCAAAGCCACTACGGAACCAAAGCGCTTGCTTACCTGCCTAAACTCGATCAACTTCCTCATCCTCCTCCAGATCTTCTAGGTGTTTTTCCAGCATAGCTAGTATTGTCCTATCCTCATAACCCAGGGAACGCATCTGGGAAATAAACTGCTCAATAATTGTATTGGCCATTTCCTGGGCCATTTCTTGGCGCTTATCCTCTCCCGCCCGCACAAAAGTCCCCTGCCCTCTCAAAGTCTCCACCATGCCCAGGTTTTCCATTTCTCGATAAGCTCTTTGTACTGTATTGGGATTAACTTTAACCATCTGGGCATATTCCCTTTGGGAAGGTATTTTATCGCCAGCTTTCAATTCCGCCCGGATAATGCCTTTTTTAAATTCATCAATAATCTGCATATATATGGGCTGGGAATTATCAAATTTCACTGCTGCACCTCCATCCATTAGTGCATTAGTTCTCTAGTACACTAATATTGTATTACTTTATTTGAGGATAAGCAAGTAGATTATATTAAATTCTTTAAAATATTATTTGGATTCAAAAATGCTGCTTAGAAGTGAAAGCAGCAGCCACAAATAGGCTGCCGTTATCTTGCTGCTTATAATTTAGGGCTGCTGTCTACATGCTGCTGTTTAATTTCTTTTCTACTTCATCCAGGTTTTTGAAGACTATATCACTCTTAATCTGAACCAGACAACTCTCCTGCCGGCTTACGGCACTCTCTAAATCCTTCAGGGAATTCTCGGTTCTCTGGCTTATTTCTTTATCCTTTAGTGCTTCGCTCTTTTTTAGGATCTCCCACTGGGTTTTCAGTTTAGGCAATTCCGCCTGGGCTTCTACCCATTTCTCTTGTGCAGAATAGTAGTTTATCAACATGGTTCTGTGCTTTAAGGCAAAAAACTCAGCCGGAATCCGGCTATTAAACAACTGCACCATCTCCGGGTAATAGCCATAGGCCTTCAAAGAGGCCAGGATACTCCCTTCAATACTTTTCCGGTCAACATTGATAGTAAGCTCCTCCAGAGAGTTCTCAAATCCATCCCGGATTTCACTGGCCAGACCTTCCTTTACTACTACTGCTTCGGTTTGGTTCCAATTCTGGTGCAGTTTATTGACCCCTTCACCAATTTTACTCCAGTGATCCTGCATATTTGATGATTCCTGCCCAGCTGATTGGGATCCTTTACCCTCTTCTTCGCCGGAACTGCCCCCTTGACTTTTTTTCCCTTCTCCTGCACCCGACTGTTCACCCCCACCCGACTGCTCGGGAAGGCACACTAATCCCATAATCCCAGCCGTTTGCTCTAATTGGGAGATTAATTTTTCCAGTTCTTTACCCATGGACTTCAGCTCTGAAGGCAATTCCTTTTTCTGATCCTCTTTAGCAGGTTTCTTCTCGGCCTCCTTGGAACAGCCTGTCAGCAGTCCTGCTATAATAACTATGATCAAGAATATGGCCAATGACCGGATTCTGATTTTTCTCATACTATCACCTCAGTTC
>JAAYNQ010000091.1 GCA_012520725.1 Syntrophomonadaceae bacterium
AAAACATTGGATTAGCCACTGCAACTCTGGTTAGTAAAAGAACCGGCTTTCAGAGCCTGGCTCAGTAATAAGATAGTATCCAGCCTATCTTCAACAATTACCCAGCATAGTATTCTTCTACAGCATACTACAGTCAGTGCAATAATTGAGTTATACCCCGGACTTGTATAGTAAAATCAAATATTTGCCCCAGGTTTTACCGAAGGTTCAACTTTCGGTATTTATCTTTTTTCTGGGTGGTGAAAAAAGCTTCAGGAAAAAGGACTTAGTCCTAACAATACTAGGAAAACCGGACCATATTAACTGGTAGCAGCAGGAAAAAGCCAAAGGTTTGTAGAAAGAATAAAAATTGATTCATAAAAGTACATATTAAGCACATTTGTTTGGGGTTTATGAATCAGCTCAGCAGGTGCTAGGGAAGCAAAGCGACTACCTATCATACAGGTAAGCTTATTATTGGATTTTGATTAAAGCTGATCCTTTAGTGAAGCTTGGCAGCAGATTTGGGCAAAGGGGGCGAAAAGTATGCTTTGGCTTTTGTTATTTATCGCTTTGCTTATAATATTCCGTCTCGTTGTGAGCTTGCGGAAAAAGGAAATATACATAATAGAACAACAACCGCGCCGAGTCAGTTTTGCTCCAGCGGTGAATAAATATGACAACCCGGGGAAATGAAATCCTCCGGTTTTTTTGTAGCTTTCAACGGAGAGTTAATAATGGCCTGAATAAATGGACCTCTCCAAGCAGGTGCCAGGGATTAATCAATCCAGAAAAATACGGAAGTATTCAGCTTAACTACCCCCCTTCAAAAAAGGACGGCTCCCTGGAACTGGATTTAAACAGGCCCATCCACAGACCATTAGCTTTTAAGCCCTTTCCCACCAAAAACTTTAGCCTGAGCACGAAAATGCTAAAATATAATTGCAGTGGAATTCTGCAACAACTATAACCTTTAGAGCAGGAGCGAGTTAGTAATGGGAAATTGCAATCATGAGAACTTGGAACAGATATATTCGCATCGTGAAAACGCTAGAAGGATAACCATACCTGAAGCCCGGAAAATACTGCAGGGCTCTATTTGCTATGGCCCGGTTAATGGACCTGATACCACCTTATATAACAAAGATGACAAGTGGTATCAGGTCATTCTGCCCTGCCTATCTTGTCTGGGTATAAGCGAGTATGATGATACAACACCGGTAGTTGAAATAGCAGAAATTAGTATTGAGGAATTACTGGAAAATTAGGATTCCGTACGCTAAGATTGCTTTGATTCTGTAATTGAATTCCATTGAATTATGATAAGGGAGGTGGATAGGGTCTTGAAAAATTTGATACAGGTCTGTGGAGATCCAACCGTAGATTGGTTTAGAATACATAATGAAAACATTATCGTAAGGGGCGGGGTATACTTCTGGAAGAAACAGCAGGATGCATCCCGGGTGCTAATGAGTTCCAAACCTGGAGGGGCAGCCATGGTGTTTCAGCTATTGCAGGAGTTAATACCGGAGGAGTCTGCTCATATAGAAGGACCGGTCCTCGATGAAGAACTATTAGAGCGCCCCAAGAGTGATAGGATCACTACCTCCTGGACCCTTTGGCAAAAATACTCCAATCCGGGTTTAAACAGTAGCGCTTTTAGGCTAGCTCAGTGGCAGGAATTTGAGCCCGGGGCCTGGGATTATGAGGCTCATTCTTTGACTGGTTGCCCTGATTTGCTGGTAGTCCAGGATAGTGGATTAGGATTCCGCTACCAACCCCGGGGATGGCCGGAAGCATTATCTGATAAGGGGGATAAACGGCCCAAACACATCATTTTCAAATTGGGGCAGTATGGCGACTTGTTGGATAATCCCCTTTTGAACCGAATAGAAAAGCTGGGTTTGGCTAAGCAGACCACCATGGTTACTTCTTTAAGTGATTTGCGTTCTTGTGCGGTGAAAGTGGGGATTTCTCTTTCCTGGGAAAGAATCCTGGAAGAAGTTGTGGCAGCAGTCCGCAGTAGCAATGCCCCCTTCTGGGATCAGGCTGCCAATTGCCTGAAATATCAACAGGTAGTGGTGACCATAGGAGCCAGTGGTGCGGTTATAGTAGGTCAGGAGGCTAATACCCTGATCTTTGACTGCCGGGGACAGGAAGGGGATTTTGTCGCTAATTATCCTGGCCAGATGATCGGTTATAATACTTGTGTACTGGGAGCTTTGGCTGCGGGCTGGATAGAAAATCCCCAGGCTCCTGATTGGGCCAGGTCTGTTTACTGGGGCATTGCTTTGGCTCGTTTTTTACATATCAAAGGCCTGAAAGTGGTGGCAGATGGAAAACATAAATCACTGCAGTATCCGTATGCTACCCTGGCTCAGGCTTACCGGGAGTGGAAGCATAAAGCCTTGCTGATACATCCGGTAGGTAATACCCTGGATTTGGGCATATTTGTAGATGATAAGGGCTTAGCCATCAATCCGAAGACCCTGGGTAACTGGACCATATTGGAAAGGACCTTGTTAACAGATGATATGCTCCAGCAAGATTATCTTATCAACACTCGCAATAT
>JAAYNQ010000092.1 GCA_012520725.1 Syntrophomonadaceae bacterium
CGACCGCCAGCCGTGTTTGCTACGGTATTCTGTTGGATGGACCGGCGGGCGAGCGCAGGTGGTCCTACACACCACTTACAATGGTTACTAAAATTGCTGACGAAAACTGTAGGGGCGGTCTTCGACCGCCAGCCGTGTTTGCTACGGTATTCTGTTGGATGGACCGGCGGGCGACCGCAGGTAGCCCCTACAAACCTACAACGGTATTTGCGGTCCCGGTCACGGCGTTTGCGACCCTAGCAAGAATGGTTTAGGGGCGGTCTTTGCCGCCCCTACGAGTCATCACTCTTGGTCCCCATTTGTCAGAATATTCAATAAGTTGATAAGTTGGTGGCAGGCACCTTTGCCTCGCAATAAGTTGATAAGTTGGTGCCTGACACCTTTGCAGGCACCTTTGCCTACTCGACGGTGACGGATTTGGCCAGGTTCCTGGGTTTGTCTACATCGGCTCCCCGGAAGATGGCCATGTAATAGGCAAAGAGTTGCAAGGGGACTACGGACACGATGGGGGACAGGACCGGATTGACATCCGGTAGGAGGATTTGATCATCGCATTCCTGACAGTCTTCCTGCAGACTTTCTTTGCATACGGCTACTACTACAGCCCCCCGGGCTTTAACCTCTTTGATATTGGACATGGACTTTTCCACCAGTTGATCCTGGGTGATCAAGGCCAGGACCGGCACTCCGTCATAAATCAAAGCCAGGGGGCCATGTTTTAGTTCACCGGCGGCATAGGCCTCGGCATGAACATAGGAAATTTCTTTGAGTTTTAATGCTCCTTCCATAGCCACGGCATAATCCAATCCCCGGCCCAGGAAAAAGGTGCTGTTTACTTCCTGGTATTTTTCCGCCATCTGGCGAATCTGTCCCTTGGCTTGCTCCCGGTCCAGCATCTCCTGAACCAGGGCATCGGTATTTTGCAATTGGCTGCCCAATTGTTGTAATTCCTGCGGACTTAAGCTTCCTTTGATCCGGGCCAGGTACATGGCAATGGCATACATTACCAAGAGCTGGGTCAGATAGGCTTTGGTGGAGGCTACGGCGATTTCAGGACCGGCATGGGTATATATGACCTTATCTGCCTCCCGGGCTACAGAACTTCCCACCACATTGGTTACTGCCAGTACCGTTATTCCCTGCCGCTTGGCTTCCCGCAGGGCGGCCAGAGTGTCGGCAGTTTCTCCGGATTGGCTGACTACTATCATCAGATCCTGGGGATTCCATAACACGTCCCGGTAGCGAAACTCGGAAGCGATATCGGTTTCCACCGGTATCCGGGCCAGCTTCTCTATAGCCAGTCTCCCGACTAAAGCAGCGTGGTAGGCAGTTCCACAGGCCACCATAAATATCTTGCCCACTTGCCGGAACTTATCATCCATATTAAGTGAGCTTAGATCAATCAGGCCGTCTTGGAATTTTCCGGCCAGGGTATCCCGGATGGCTTTGGGCTGCTCGTAAATTTCCTTGAGCATGAAATGCTCATAGCCTCCCTTTTCAGCTGCGATCGGATCCCAGTCGACCTCAATCGCTTTTTTCTCTACCGGCTTACCCTCAAAATCGCTTACTGTTACTCCCCTGGGGGTTAGCACCGCAAACTCATTTTCATCCATAATATATACCTGCCTGGTTTTACCCAGAATGGCTGGTATATCGGAAGCTACATAGTTTTCTCCTTCTCCCAGCCCCACGATTAAGGGGCTGTCCTTCTTAGCCGTCACTATGCAATCCGGCTCTTCACTGCAGATAGCTACCATGGCGAAAGATCCCCGGATCATGGTCAGGGCTTTTCTGACCGCTTCCTCCAGGGATCCGGTATAAAATTTCTCTATAAGATGAACCATGACTTCGGTATCGGTATCGGATATGAAATCATGTCCTTCCAGTATCAAATCTTTTCTCAGGCTGGCATAATTTTCTATAATGCCGTTATGGACCACCGCTATGCGGCCTGAACAATCACAATGGGGATGGGCATTAAGATCGCTGGGTACTCCATGTGTAGCCCAGCGAGTATGACCTATACCCAGATGAGATAAAGGTTCCTGGCCTAGGACATTAAGCATATCTGCCAGCCGGCCTTTCTTTTTGTACACCTGTATTTTTCCGTCCTCGTACATGGCAATACCGGAGGAATCATATCCCCGGTACTCCAGTTTACTAAGACCGTCTATGATTACCGGAACGGCATTGCCTTTTCCGGTATAACCCATGATTCCACACATATCAAAAACCTCCAATTATCAAATGTCAATAGGGAGGATTATATTTCCACTTACCTGACCTTTTGTAACGGGTATTGCTATCCGCTTTTGTAGCCAGGTTTCGATGGTGGTTCACCGGAGGGCACCCGCCGAAAATTTCGATTAACCCTCTCCTCGTCACCCGCAACTATATCTGGGCATGAACCAGCTGGGCTGAAGCTGCTGTTTTTTGGACCTACTGATCCTGCCCCCGCAAAGGGCAGAATAAGGTCCAAACTTTACAACTCTATAAAAATGCTTGGTGCTGGTGGGGCAAGCTCAGATCCATAAACTTATTATCCCCAATAGCGGTCATAACCAGGCATTTTTCTGAACAGCTCAGTCGATAGTTCTGCTTGGAATTTAATTTCTATAGTTTCGGGTCAGGCGCTTTAAACATAGCTGCCAAACTTTTCGGCCAGCTCTTCTACTTTGCCTTTAATATCATCAATCACCTCCTGTAACAAGTATTGGTCTGGCCCCTGAGCCATTATGCGCAGGAGGGGTTCAGTGCCGGAAGGCCTTACTACTAGTTTGCCCCATTCACCCAGTTTTTGCTGAGCTCTGGCAATGGCTTCTACTACTGATGCATGAGCCATTACCTTTTCGGTATTTTCCAATCGGATATTTACCAGCAATTGTGGCTGTTTCTCCATTTCGGCAGCCAAACGGGATAGGGGCAGGCCGGTGCGCTGCATAACTTCCAGCAGTTTTAGGGAAGTCAGCAGGCCATCTCCGGAGGTGGCATGCTCCAGATAGATGATATGCCCGGATTGTTCGCCTCCCACAATGGCACCGTTCTGCAGCATTCTTTCCAGCACGTAGCGGTCTCCAACTTTGCAGCTGCTTACCGCTATATTCTCCCGGCGCAAAGCTATATTTAAGCCTATATTGCTCATAACCGTAGCTACTACTTCGCGAGGATGCAGGAGCCCTCTCCTGTGCATATCCAGGGCCGTGATACACATAATATGGTCTCCATCGACTTCCTGTCCATACTCATCCACCGCTATGCAGCGATCAGCATCTCCATCATAGGCTATGCCAACATCGGCTTTATTTTCCAGTACTGCTCTTTTCAGGTAGTCTATATGGGTGGAACCGCAACGCTCATTGATATTGAGCCCGTTGGGCTTATCGCCTATGCTGATCACCCGGGCCCCCAGTTGTTCCCAGAGCATGGGGGCAGCGGCATATGCGGCTCCATTGGCACAATCTACCACCATACGTATATTGTTTAAATCCTTTTCCAGGGTATAACAATCCCTCAGATGATTGACATAGTTTTTCAGCCCGTCTTCCAGGTGATAGACCCGTCCTACATCTCCTCCTACCGGTATCTGTTTTAAGTAGTGCTGCTTTTCCAACACCTCTTCGATTTCCTCTTCTATTTCATCCGGCAGTTTATAGCCATTGGGGCCAAAGAATTTGATGCCGTTGTCTTCTACCGGATTATGGGAAGCGGAAATAACTATGCCACAGGAGGCCCCATATTTCAGGGTCAGGAAAGCCACCGCCGGAGTTGGTATAATACCGGCCAATAGGACATCGGACCCGGTGGCACAGATCCCGGCTACCAGGGCTGCTTCCAGCATGTCCCCGGATATCCTGGTATCTTTGCCCACTAGAATACGGGGACGGCTACTGCTGTTGTGCTGGGCCAGTACATAGCTGCCGGCCATGCCCAGACGAAAGGCCAGATCAGCGCTTAAATCAGCATTTGCTACACCTCTAACTCCATCGGTGCCAAACAATTTTCCCATGATTTTACCCTCCTCAATCATCTACTATTCTCCTGATGTTAAATGATTCTTTATCATATAATTCTGCTTTCTCATCTGGTAAGCGATACCGGGCTATGATTTTTTCTGCGATTTTTAAACCATCTACCGCTGAACTCATTATGCCTCCGGCATAGCCTGAGCCCTCGCCACAGGGATAAAGATTATCCAGGGTAGTGGAAGTTCCGTTTTCGTTGCGAAGGATCCTCACCGGAGCTGAACTGCGAGTCTCCACCCCGGTTAGTACCGGCTGACCTTCAGTGAAAGCTGGTATTTTCTTCTCCCAATAGTCCAAGCCCCGTCCCAGTACGGAAGCTATCTCCGGGGGCAATAGTTCCCACAGATTAGCAGCTTTTACCCCGGGCTGGTAAGTAGTCAGATCCGGGTTTAGTTTAAGGCTCTTTCGCCGCAGCCGGTAATCACTCATGAGCTGGGCTGGTGCTCGGTAATCCTGGCCTCCCATTTGGAAAGCCTTTTTTTCCAGGGCTTCCTGCAGTATTATACCACCCAGGAGCTGTCCCTTCCAGTCCACTGGTTTGACTGTAACCACCAGGGCTGAATTGGCTATGCCGCTATCCCTGGCCAGGTAGCTCATGCCATTTGTTAGCACCCCTCCCTTTTCGGAGGAAGCTGCTATTACCTGCCCCCCCGGACACATGCAAAAGCTATAAAGGGAGCGACCACTGCTTTGATCCTGGTAGGTTATATGGTAATCTGCCGGCCCCAGGCGCGGGTGACCGGCATAGTCACCATATTGTATCCGGTCAATTAGAGCCTGGGGATGTTCCACCCTTACCCCCAGGGCGAAAGCCTTGGGCTGCATTTCTATCCCCCGGAGGGCCAGAAGCCGGTATACTTCCCGAGCGCTGTTGCCTACGGCCAATACCAGTACCGAACAGAGCAACTTTGACCCTCTATTTATTATTATGCTTTTTATCCACCTCTGGTTAACATTTATGTCTGTCAAGCGACTATCGAAATATATTTCTCCACCCAGATCCAGTATTTCCTCTCTGATATTCTTAACCACCCGGCGAATCTGGTCGGTACCCACATGAGGTTTTTTTAAGTATTTGATTTCCTGGGGGGCTCCATGCTGAACCAGGATATCCAGAACATAGGATATCCTCTCATCACTTATGCGGGTAGTCAATTTGCCGTCAGAAAAAGTCCCGGCTCCTCCCTCTCCGAATTGGGTGTTGGAGTAAGGATTCAACTCCCCTCCCTGCCAGAATTTTTCCACTGCTTTTATCCGGCGTTCCAGGTTTTGCCCCTGTTCCAGGATAAGTGGTTGATAACCGTGGCGAGCCAGGTATAAGGCGCAAAAAAGTCCGGCTGGACCTGCGCCCACAATCAAGGGGGAGAAAGGCAGGGGTTGGTCCCCTGGCTGTATGGGCTTTAAGGGACGAGGTTTAATAACTTTTACTTCGGGAGTAGATGGCAGCTGCTCCTCCTTCAACAGCTTATCAGGCAGCTTGATATCTACCGCCAGGGTGAAATAAACTTTATTCCGGCGGGCATCTACTGCTTGTCTAACCAATTGGTAATCCAGTATGGCTCGAGGCTCTATCTTGATTCTGGAAGCGGCGGCTTGACGCAGATCCTCTTCTCCATAATCCAGGGGTAGTCTCAAGCCTCCAATCCTTACGATCATAATTCTTCCTCATTTTGCTTTTCTATTATTTCTTCTATTTCAATAATGGCCAGTATCTGGGTCGGATATAGGGTGGTTCCACCAGGGGCTTCCAGATCCAGCTGCCGGGTTAGTGATTGATTAAGTTCATTTATATTTATTATGGGAGTATTTATCTCACCTATACCAGCGATGGCTCCCTGGCTGCCGGCTATCTGCACCGTGGACGGCTGAAGTTCAATGCTCTTCAGGCGGTAACCCGGGGCCGGTTCTCCCTCAAATCGGACTTTAAGGGGTACTTCTTTAAAACCTTTTTGTTCCCCTACTACGGCGATTATTTTGAAGGTTTCCGGAACTATCTCCAATCCTGAGGTGATGGCCTGCCCCTGCTGGTCCACCGGGATTCCTCTAACCTCCAGGCTGCTGATGGAACGGGTAGTGGACAGATCAACCGGGCAGAGCACTGATGTCACCTGCTGGGCCAGGTCTTGTTCGCCCTTGATCAGGCAACGCTCAGGTTCAGTAATTATATCGATCAGGGTATAACCAGAGGGAGGTGATGCCTTAATATTATACTTTACCGGGACAATAGTCTCCTGGGTGGCCAGCAGAGTAACATTGACATTTTTGGGCTCAACACTGGTAAATAATGCTCCAATAACTGCCCCCAGCCTGACCGGCAGGGTATATACCCCGGGCTTTTTTCCCTCCAAATCTACATATGGCTTGATATCCTGGTTTTCCTGAAAAACCCCCCAGAGTTTTACTTGTACCTGCCGGGGCCCCTCCACCTGTATTCCCTCGGGTACATTTTCATAGATCAGGTCTACGCTTAGGATGTTTTGACCGGCCCCATAAGAACCTTCGTTGACTACATAAAACCATAAGAGCAGGGAAAGGATTACTGAGATTATCTTAAATCCAGTCTTTTTACGGTTCTGGTTCGGAGCTTGCTTCACCAAACCACCTCCTTTTAAGGCTGCTGCGCCAGTCCTCTCTCTCCGCCAAATCTTCCAAGAGGGTTTCCCTGAGACTGAGCTCATCCAGATGCCGTTGCAGTTTGCCCTCTTTGGCCAGGGATATGGCCCCGGTTTCTTCTGATACTATGACCGCAATGGCATCTGATACCTCGGTAATACCTATACCCGCCCGGTGCCGGGTACCTAATTCCGGGTCCAGGTAAGGATTGTCACTTAAAGGCAGAAAACAGGCGGCTTTCTCAATGCGCAGGTTTGATATGATCACGGCTCCATCATGTAATGGGGTGTTGGGTACAAAAATATTTATCAGTAAAGGAGCTGAGACCTGGGCATCCAGGTCTATACCGCTTTCCATATATTCGCCAATCCCAGTTTCACGGGTGATAACTATTAAGGCCCCTACCTGATTACGGGACAGAACAGCGGCCGCAGCACTGAGTTGGCGGACCATATGCTCCGAATTATTAAGGGAAGCGGCCATTTTGCGAGTGGTAAAGAAGCTGCCCCGACCGATCTGTTCCAGAATACGCCTTAGTTCCGGCTGAAATACAATAGGCAGGGTGATGGCAAAGATTATCCACAGTTTTTCCATCAGCCACTTGACCATGCTCAAATTTAAATAGCTTATTATTACAGAAAAACCCAATAAGAGCACCAAGCCTTTTAGCAGCTGCTCCGCTCTGGTTCCGCTGATTACACGCAGGATGCGATAGAATACATAGGCAACAATGGCTATATCCAGCAAAGTGCGGATTATATCCCAGGGGCTGGCAATTACCCCGGACAGAAAACTGAGATCCATCTTGGCCTCCCACAATAATGCAAACTTAAGACTAACTGTATAACAAAATGCTGCTTATAGCAACCGGAGTACCACTAATCCAGCAGCTGGGAGCGAGGATAATGCATAACCGCCAAAACCCCGTTCTCTAGCTGTATGGAAGCGCTTTCACTTACTAAGACATTGGATATGGCATAGGGATTTTCGCACTGCAAAAGGGCATTTTTCAAGGGATAGGCAAATCCCTTCAGATTCACCCCTTGGGCCTCTCCTCCCAGGGGCAAGAGGGAAAGCAGGTCCCCTACCTGCCCGGATAGAGACATTTTCTGGGTTAGGAGGTAGATAGTGCACTCGGGACTGTAATGAACTATCTCTATGCCCTTTTTCACATAATCTATTCCACTGTACAGATTGCTCAAGCTATGGTCCAAGCGCCCGCCCTGGCTGCCCAGCACTATGATTTTCTGAGCCCCCATCCCGGCTGCGGCCTGCAAAGCCAGCTGCAAGTCGGTATAATCTTTACGACTGGGATATTGCTGAAAAGATACTCCCTGCCCGGCATAATAGTTTCGGGCTTCGGTACTTATGGAATCCAGGTCGCCGATAATGCAGTGGGGTATAATTCCCAGTAGCTGGGCATAATTAGCCCCGCCATCGGCACATATTATCCTATCAGCAGAAGATAAAATCTCCTTATACCAGCTAAGCTCGCCATATTCACCATTGGCCATAATAATACACTTCATGTCGACACTCCTGATCTACTGGTGCTTTCATCGTGAAAACCCAGCACCCAAAATTAACGACGAGCGATTGTAGGGGCGGTCTTCGACCGCCAGCTCCGGCCGGCCACGGCATCTGGGGCCAAACCAGCGGGCGACCGCAGGTCGCCCCTACAGCTTACACCGGTGATTTATTGTCCTTCGCTAG
>JAAYNQ010000093.1 GCA_012520725.1 Syntrophomonadaceae bacterium
ATTATCCCGGGTGGAGGATATCCACATTTCATCATTAGCTATATTGCCTGGATCAACTGGATCGGGGGGATCCGGCGGGTTTTCGGGCTCATGGGGCTGTTCCTCTTCCCAGGCTACATTTACCACCCAGCTGGCTACCCAGGCCGTAGTTCCGGAGCGGCTCACCTGAAACCAGCCATCCTTCTCAGCTAATACTGCCAGGCGTTCACCCTGCAGAGCATTGGCTATTATATTATGCTGGGTGGAAGGGCCGTTCCGCAGGTTGACCTGGGATTCATTTACTACCACACTATGTATATCTTTAATAGCTTTACTGCTGATGCTTACGGTCCGGGCAACAGCATCCCAGCCCACGCTGCTACCGAAGGCTTCTCCTACAAAGCGTACCGGAGCCAGGGTCCGGTTCTGGGAGATCTTGGCCGGCACATCCAAAGGCCATTCCTTACCATTTACCGTAGGCTTGGTAGAGCCGATGGGCAGGACTACGGTAGTATCGCCTTTTATAGCAGTTACCGTACGGGTATCATTATCCCAATCCACCTGGGCTCCCAAAGCCTCAAAGATGGCCCGCAGGGGAACCATAGTCCGGCCGTTTTCTATGATTGGTTCCACATCAAAATTCAATTTTTTCCCGTCCAAGTATACCACTGGATTTTGATTGCTGCCCACCGGAGTCTGTACATCAGAATTTCCACTCTGTTCACTTGATCCCTTTGGCTTATCTGTATCAACTTTCTGGGTTAAAAAGGCGGCTATGTAACAATCTGATCCATCGGCATTCCGGACCTGATACCATTCCCCACTGCTTCCTAATAGAGTCAGTACATCCCCCTCTTTTACCTGACCAACTATATCATAAGTAGTACCAGGGCCGGAGCGCAGGTTTACCGGGTTGCCTATGACCTTTACCTGTTCCAGCTGTTTTACTTCCAGGAAGGATTTGCTTACCCAACCAGTCAAACTCCCTTTGCTGATTTTATACCACTCATCCTGACTTTGCAGGATTTGCACTTCGGTGTCCTTAAGCAAATTGCCGTCAACGGTATAATTTATGCCCGGCCCTGATCTAACATTAACTACACTACCACTTATAATCCCTGTGGCGGCCAGGGCTGAGCTGTAAAGTGCCAGAACCATGGTAATACTCAAAGCAAATATTACCATTAAAATCCTTAAGCGGCCTAGTCCTTGTGACATTTTGGGATCCCTCCATATTTTTTTAGATTAAGTAAGTTTTATACGCCCCTACCCGGCCTGTCCAGCAGGGTTCGATTGATCTTTCTTGACAAAACCGGCTCAAAGGGGAGACTAACTCAGCTGGGCCTTCCCGCTACCTTAAAGTGTACGCAGATAAGTGTTCTCCAGTGACACACTATTAACCGTGCTTTACCAGGAGGCAGCTTCCCTGCTTACAGCATTTTTCTAATATTTATACTATTATCTTAAGACAAATCTTGCACTTATCAACAAATCTTTCTAAAAAAATAAAGGCCCTGGCCTTTATCTTATTGCTTTAGCTATAATTCGACTTTAGTTTTCTGGCTCTAAGTGATTATTTTCTGATTCCAAGCGCTGCTTCCACTCCTCGTCTTCCCAGTGACCTTCCCTGATATACTCCTCTTCGTTTATTGCATTCCCTGGCTCTTCATAAGCATTTTCAAGGTCTGGATCGGGGTCAGTAGGAACATCCGATCCCTCTTCAGATGTATCCTCACTATAGCCTGATCCTGGATCAGCCAGCTCTTCAGGTGTATTATCATAGTCTGATCCGGAACCAGGCAGGCCTGATCCTTGCTCATACCAGTCCCTTTCTTCTTCATTTAAATCGAGATCCTGGTCACTTGTGGATAAATCCTGCTCCTGCCCGGTATCGCTGTTTTCATCCGTTTCAGCTTTAGCCGGCATATAGCTAGTGGAAGCAGAAGACATAACCGCTACAATTTTCCCGGCAAACAATTGGTCCAAGAAATCAGTCATATCTACCCTATCAGCAATCCAATAACTCTGTTCCATTAGCCCTTGTTCGTTATAAACCTCATAGAAGTGTCCCGGCAAGGTTTGAGTGCTTATGGAGGAAGAGCTGAACCCTGGAGCCCAACTGGCTATTCTTATAATATCTTTTAAACCCATATTGGTATTGACAAAACTCCGGGCTTCTTTAACCAAACCGGGTAGTTTGGGTATAGTCTTGGGTTGTAGAAGTTCATCCGCCAGTGCCACTAAAAATTCCTGTTGATGAGCAGTTCGATCGATATCCCCAAACAGATAGTCCCGAAAGCGGACAAAAGCCAGGGCATCATAACCGTTTAGCTTTTGGGGTCCTGGATATAGATTTATGCCTTCACTGGGCTTGTACATGCGCTGGGGAACATTGATGCTTACTCCTCCGATCAGGTCTATTATTTTTTCAAAGCCTTTGAAATCCGCTTCCACATAATAATCAATGTCCACACCCAAAAAGTCTTCTACTATATCTACTGCGTATTCCGGTCCCCCCACAAAATTTGCAGTACATATCTTATCCAGAGGGCTGCCTGGTACATTTACCCTGGTATCACGGGGGATGGATATAATTACAGCTTGATCTAATTTGGGATCTATAGAAGCCAGCAGCATGGTATCAGAACGAGAATTATCTTCTCCGGGGCGGGCATCCACTCCCAAAATCAGGATATTGGTTCTCTCCCCATCCTGTTCGACCATTTGCTTTTCCGGCTCCTCTTTTTCGGGCTTATTCCCATCGTTGTTGCCGGTGACATAAGCACTTATAGCTGATCCCATTACAAAAAACAGGCTAAATACCACCACAGCAATGGCAGTATATTTAAAATATAAAACCAATTTCTTCATTATATAACAACCCCTGACCCAATCAAGCTTACACTCTACAATTCCACCTTGCCGGGTTTTCCCCGGCTTAATAGTTTAGCTCCTTCCTTGCTCTCTCCGGTTAATAGTCCCACCTTGTCGGCTCCTAAAACGATGATCAACAGCAATAGGCCTAATACCAACATGGCTTTGGGATTGGTAATAAAGCTTAAGGTAATTGCTACCCCACTAAAAAAGGCGCTGATGAGATAAATGGTAAAAACACTGCGACGGTGACTCATCCCCATAGCCATCAGACGGTGATGAAGGTGATCCTTGTCCGGTTTGAAAATAGGAGCCTGTTTGTGAATCCGGCGCAATATGGCAAAAAAGGTATCAAAAATGGGAATGCCTAGAATCACAATAGGTATAAAAAGGGATATTAAAGCAGCGCTTTTAGCCGTTCCCAGGATAGCGATACCGGCCAGGACAAAGCCCAGAAAATTCGAGCCCCCATCCCCCATAAAGGTTTTGGCCGGATAAAAATTATAGGGTAAAAATCCCCCTATCCCTGCTGCCAGGATAAAAGCGCATATTGCTACCGCTGCCTGTCCTTCCACCAGGGCTACGACCCCCATGGTGATGGCTGCAATAGCTGATACCCCTCCTGCCAATCCATCCAATCCATCAATCAAGTTTATGGCATTGCTTACTCCCACTATCCATAAAAAAGTCAACGGCAGACTAAAATAACCCAGGTTCAACATTCCATCGAAAGGGTTGGTCAAAAATTCCACCACTACCCCAAAATACATGGCTACTACTGCGGCGGCACATTGTCCCAGCAGTTTTACCCATGGTGAAAGCTGAAATATGTCATCCAGCATACCAACAGAAAATACTATGCTGGCCCCCAGCAGCAAACCGGTAAAGGGACCCTGGGCCCCGACAAACAAGATAATACATATCATAAATGATAAATACATAGCCAGCCCGCCCAGCCTGGGCATGGTGTGTTGATGCACTTTTCTGGCTTCGGGCTTATCTACCGCTCCCAATTTGTAAGCAATTTTTATGACCAATGGCATGGATATAAAGGAAATAACTCCGGCTGCCAATATAATCAAAAATGTTGGAATCTCCAACATGGAATAACATCCTCCCCCATTATAGGCTAAAAATATTCTAACACCGGCTACCAAGCTTGTCTATAAGACAGTTGAAGCCTAGCCCTTCTATCTCCCCTGAATGAAGCCTTTTCTACAATTATTACTAATTATATACAAAAAACTTTCACTTAGGCTAAAGGATAAAAATGTATGGAATCGGTAAGCTGTAATAGAATTTGCGGTCTATCTTTGCTATACTGTGAAAAGTATGAAAATACAAAAGGGGGATGGCCCGCATGATAGACGAAAAAGGGCGAATCTTGGGAAAAGTGAGTATAGTAGACCTGATTATTCTGCTGGTAATCGTAGCTCTGGCCTTTGCCTATCTGTACCGGGACCGGGCAGCAGATATCAGTCCGCAAGCTAAAACAGTAGTGGTTAAAGCAGTGTGTCCCAATGTGTATCCGGGGATAGAAAATAACCTGCAGGTAGGCGACACTCTGGTAGCCAGCGGTGCCCTTACCAATGCGAAGATTACCGAAATGAGAGTAGAGGAGGCTAACTGGTGTGTAGCCAATGCTGAGGGCCAAATGGTTTTATCCAAGAACCCATTCCGAAAGGATATTTTTCTTACTCTCGAAGGCCAAACAGCTCAGATTACACCAGCAGAAATAACTTTTGCCGGCCAAACCTTGCAGGCGGGCAAAGAAGATTTTTATATAAAAACCCAGAAAGTCTCCTTGCTGTCTACCATTATCTCCATAAGTATTGAGCCGTAGTGCTGAGGATGATTTTTTGCTGGAGGCGAATAATTTGGAAGCTATAAAAGCCAAAAGCTGGGGACTTGAACTGTATTTCATAGTATTATATGTTATCCTGGATTGGTTTTTTCGTCAGGTGGCATTTACCTCCCTGCAAGGTATATGGGATGAACTGTTATTTATTACTATAGTAGGAATTTGGATATACCGAAGCGCGGTAGAAGGATTACGCCCCCGTGGCAGCAGCATATTACTCCCCATACTTCTTTATGGGGCTTTGATGCTTTTCCTGTTTTTAATTAATTCTCCCAATGACGTGGTAGCTCTGGAAGGAATCCGGGTTATGCTGCAATATGTTTTCTGGTTTTTCCTGGGCTATAATCTCTTGTTTACCCGTATGCAGGCTAAATCCCTGGTGGATGTTTTCCTTCTGGCTTGCACCCTGGTGGCTTTATACGGTATTTATCAATATCTAAGCGGAGTTGAGATGCCCGCAGGGTGGGTGGATAGTACAGAAACTTCGATAACCACCAGAGTTTTTTCCATTATCGGTAGTCCCAATATACTGGGGAGTCTTATGGTGCTGGCTATGCCGGCAGCTTTTGCCATGTATTTTGGCAGCAATCAGGCCTTTAAGAAACTGGTTTATGCAGGCCTGCTTCTGGTCATGGCTGCTTGTCTGGTTCTAACCTTTTCCCGGGGAGCCTGGCTGGCTTTTATATTGGAAGCTATATTGCTGGGTCTGTGGGTGGACAAGCGCATCCTGGTAGCTATGGTATTACTGGCGGTATTAACCCCGGCCCTGATGCCTACTGTTTATGATCGCCTGGCCTATATGACCAGTCCTGAATACCTGGCTTCATCTGAACGGGGGGGGCGCTTGGGCCGCTGGGATAAAGCCCTGGATTACTGGCAGACTTCCCCGGCAGTAGGAGTGGGCCTGGGTGAATTTGGAGGAGCAGTAGCAGCCCGCTACTACCCGGAAGACAGTTTCTACGTAGACAACTGGTATTTAAAAGTAGGAACCGAAACGGGTTGGTTAGGATTAAGCGCTACTCTCTTGCTCTTTGTGATTGCTTTGAGAAAGGCCCGGCGTTCTCTGGATAGAACCCGGGATGATTATATCCGCTGTATGGGGTTGGGGCTCTTCATCGGTATGATTGGAGTCCTGGCTCATAACGGGGTGGAAAATGTATTTGAGGTGCCCATGATGGCCTCTTATTTCTGGTTTTTCCTGGGCTTTTTGCTGGCTCTGCCCTATTTGCCTGCTTCTGCTCCCCCATTAGAAACAGCGGAACCCTAGGGCCTGAAAACTTAAACAGAAGCCTGAGTATTTCCAATAATCCTCCATCCATTTAGGGGATTAAAGCAAGGCCCACTACCTGCTCCGTCTGAATAGAAGCAGGTAGTGGATCTTGTTCATATAAAAAAGTGCTTTTCTTGCCAATAATTATATTTCGCGGGTTGGGACAGCTTATTCCTAAAGGAATAAAAAGTATAAAGACGGAGGAATACTTTTTGGACATCGTATGTATATCTTCGGTAGACTGGGAACCGCTGTGGACCAGGAAACAGCAAATTATGTCTCGTCTGCCCCAAAATCATAGAATACTCTATGTGGAACCTCCCATTTCCTTTTTGTCCCCTTTCAAGGATCCAGGGGTGGCTTTTAAGAAAGAAATGGCCAGGACCGGAATCAGGCCTTTAAACGAGAATATCTGGCTGCTTTCTCCGCCGGTAGTGCTTCCTTTTGCTAGCCGCTGGCCAGGGATTAATAGGCTCAATCAACGCCAGATAGCCCGAAGTATTAGAGCCGCTATGCAGCAATTGGGTTTTAAGCGCTGTGTCCTGTGGACTTACCTGCATACCAGTTGTCATTTATTAGGTCAGTTGGATGAGGTAATGCGGGTATATGACTGTGTTGATGAGCACTCCGCTTATGAGGGCTTTAACCCCAGTCTGGTAAAAGCTATGGAACGTCAATTGCTCAAGAGCTGTGATCTGGTTTTCTGCACCGCTCGGGGCCTCTATGAAAGTAAAAAGCCCTATTGTGAACGAATCTTTCTTTCCCCCAATGCAGCTGATATTGAGCATTTCCGCTTGGCTGACGATGCCAAGACTCCTATAGCAAGTGAACTCGAGAATCTACCCCGTCCTATTTTGGGATTCGTGGGAGCTATCAAGGAATGGATTGACCTGGACTTAATCCTTTACGCAGCTAGAAGCATGGAAACGGGATCGGTAGTAATGGTGGGGCCGGTAGGGGCTAATATCGATATTTCTCATCTGCAGCAAGAAGACAATATCCACTTTTTGGGACATCGAGATCGCCAGTTATTACCCCGTTATCTAAAGGGCTTTGATGTATGCTTAAATCCCTTTCGGGAGAATGAACTTACCGCTACCGTAAGCCCCTTGAAATTTTACGAATACCTGGCTTCCGGACGTCCTATCGCATCAGTGCCTATGCCGGAGATTATGGAATTTCAAAACCTGGTGGAATTCGGACAGGGTCCAAAAGGTTTCACCGCTGCCATAAACCGGGCTTTACAAGATAATCCGGAAAAGAAGGCCGCCCGCCTGCAGAAGGCCCGGGAAAATTCCTGGGAGAGCAGGGCCCAGTTCATGATTGAAATTATAGAAGGGTATTATAAAGCGAAAATAGGCTAGTTTTTAATAATGGAGGAAGTTTGGCTATGAAGAAGATTTGTATGTTTGGATTGGGTTTTGTAGGTTTGCCCCTGGCTTTGAGTTTTGCCATGCGAGGTTGTCAGGTAACCGGGGTAGATATTGATGAGCAACTGATAGATGATCTTAATAAAGGAATAACCCATCACCTGGAGTTTTACGAAGGAAAGAGTATACAGGAAATACTCCAGGAGCAGATGGCCCAGGGCCGTTTTCGGGCTATAAACGATGGCCCGGCCGCAATGCGTGACTCTGACCATATAATAGTAACTATCGGCATCCCGGTGGATGGACATAAACATGATATAAGCCCTCTTTTGGAGGTTTGCCGCACGGTAGGGGCCGGGCTGAAAAAAGGTGATCTGGTATTAATCAGGAGTACAGTGATACCAGGCACCACTCGGGATCTTGTTCTCCCCCTCTTGGAAAAACAGAGCGGCCTTAGAGCAGGGCAGGATTTTTACCTGGCTTACTCCTCAGAAAGGATAGCCGAAGGCAGAGCTTTTCATGAGTTTGAACACATGCCGGCAGCTCTGGCTGGAATAGATGAGCCGAGTACCGAAAAAGCTCTGGAGTTAATGTCAATTGTTACCCGGGCTACTATCACCCAAGCCAGCTCTATGGAAGTGGTAGAAACCTCCAAGGTAATCGAAAACATCTCCCGGGATGTAGACATTGCCATGGTCAACGAATTTGCACGCTTCTGTAAGGCTATGGGGATAGATATCTTCGAGGTGGTAAGAGTAGCCAATACTCACCAGCGGGTACAACTATTAAATCCCGGACCGGGGGTGGGCGGGTATTGTCTGCCCAATGCCCTATTTTACCTCTTGCCTAAGGCGGAAGAGCTAGGGGTGGATCTTAATTTACTCACTACTGCCCGCCAGGTCAATGAGGCCATGCCTCGCTTTGTGGCGGACCTGGTTTTGCGCAACTTACAGGTGCCTCCCAGCCAGTCCCGGATAGCCGTATTGGGCTTAGCCATGAAGGATTATTCCAATGATGACCGCATGAGTCCAGCTCTGGCGGTAATAGAATGCCTGCAAAAATCAGGCTGTACGGTAAAGGCTTTTGATCCGGCGGTGCCAAGCCGCTATGACTTCAAGGTAAATAGCCTGAAGGAGGCCTTGGCCGGTGCCCATGGCCTGGTATTGCTATCCCTGCAAAATGGAATTGAGCTTATGAATCTGGATCTGTTCCGGGAGCTTATGACTCCAGATCTGCCATTCATTGTGGATACCAAGAATTTTTATGATCCAGCTCTAATTAAAGAAAAGGGGTTCCGGCTGGAGCGTCTATAAGATCCTTCCGGTATTCTACTTGGATGGACCGGGGTTTATTAAAGGACTGCTCCCCATGGGAGCAGTCTGGTTAGGGTGAGAAATATTTCCAATCAAACTGTTGCCCGAGCGGCAGGAGTAATACTGGCTATTAGTATAATTGGACGCTTGCTTGGTTTTGTACGGGAACAGGTAATAGCTGCTCGTTTTGGAACCAGCATGTATACTGATGCTTATATTATGGCCTTTACTCTGCCTAATCTAATATATGTAATTATCGGGGGAGCCCTGGCCACGGCTTTAATCCCTGTTTTTACTGAAATAATGGCCAAATCTGGTAAAGAAACAGCTTCCCGCATGTCCAGTAGCATAATTAATTCCAGCCTGCTGGGCCTTTTGCTGCTCTGTACCCTGGGGATATGGATGGCTCCCCTTTTGGTAGCTATAATTGCTCCTGGTTTCTCCGGGGAAATCAGCCAATTAACCATTAAGCTCAGCCGTATTATGTTTCCCTGTATCCTTTTTATGGCTCTTTCCTTGCTCCTGGGGGGAATCCTCAATTCCCTCAAAAGCTTTGCCGTGCCGGCCTCCACTTCAGTGGCTTTCTCCGCGGTTATCATTCTTGCGGTATATCTGCTGGTCCCCGTCTGGGGGATTTATGGACTGGCGGTGGGAACTCTGGCGGCTACTTTGGCCCAGGTTTTAATCCAGCTTCCCGCCCTCAAAAAGATGGGAGTAAAGTATTACCCTGAAATTAAATTTTCCCATCCCGGAGTATTTCGAGTATGGGAATTGATGGCCCCGGCCATGGTAGGTATATCTATCAATCAGCTATACATAACCATTGATAGAATTCTGGCTTCTGGTTTAGTTATAGGAAGTATTTCCGCCTTAAACTTTGCCAGCCGTTTGATGTTCCTACCCTATAATCTCTTTGTGGCGGCTATTAATACTGCGGTATTTCCAACTCTTTCAGAACAAGCAGCCCAGCAGGACTATTCCGCTATGGGAAAGACTACTGTGTTTGGCTTGAACCTGATTGCCTTTTTTACTATCCCTGCTGCAGTAGGCCTTTTTGTGCTGGCAGAACCCCTGGTGAGACTCTTGTTTGAACATGGTGCCTTTGACAGTCGCTCTACCCAGATGACCGTTTTTGCTTTAAACTTTTATGTGATTGGGCTTTATGCCCAGGGAGCTTATAATATAATGAACCGGACCTTTTTTGCCCTGCAGGATACCAAAACTCCGGTAAAAATTGGCCTGTTAACGGTATTTATCAACTTGATCTGCTCCCTGCTTTTGATAAAGCCATTGGCTCATGGGGGCCTGGCCCTGGGTACTTCCATAGCAGCTAGCTGCAACATGGTGGTAGTTTATTTTCTCTTACGCCGTCGCCTCACTTCCCTGCCGGAAAAGCAGCTCTTTTCCACTTTGGGAAAAATTATATCGGCCTCCCTGCTGATGGGAATAGTAGTCCATCTGGCAGATAGGTATTTAATTGAGCTCTGGGATCAAAGCTATATCAGAAATCAGATTTTACATGTAGGAAGTTGTGTAGGATTGGGCGTCTTGTCTTATCTACTTTTTGTTATACAGACGCGTATTGAGGAAGTTGATTATATTAAGAATAGAATTAAACAGTTTAGGAAATCCAAACGGTCTGCTTAGATACCGTGGACAGCGGATCAAGGATAATGCCACAACTCCAAGTGCTAAGGCCTTGAAATAATTTTACCCTCTGGCTGGCTTGGAGTCCAGGAGAGTAAGGTTAATATCACTAGAAAGGAGTCTGCCTGATGAAAATCGCGCTTTCGGGTTATTATGGATTCGATAATGCGGGGGATGAAGCATTGTTATCCGCCATTTGCCGTACCATTCAACAGCTTGAACCTCAGGCTGAATTTGTGGTCTTCTCCGGCTCTCCCGGGAAAACTACCCAAATGCATGGTTTGCGGGCGGTAAACCGGATGAATCCCTGGCAGCTGATCCGGGAATTGTTAACATCGGATCTATTGATAAGCGGTGGCGGCAGTCTCCTGCAAGATGTTACCGGCCCCCGTTCCCTTCCTTATTATATAAGTATAGTAGCCCTGGCCAAGGCTTTAGGCCGGCCGGTAATTTTTTATGCTCAAGGCATAGGTCCTATAAACAGAAATTTCAGCAAATGGTTGATGCGCAAGGTGGCCAATAAGGTGGATTTTATCACTCTGCGAGATGAAGACTCCCTGCTCTTGCTACGAGAATTAGGGATAAACAGGCCTCCGATAAAAGTCACCGCAGATCCGGTTTTTGCTCTGGAACCATCCCCTTTCGACTTTCAAAAGGCCCAGTCTATAATAGATAAACTGGGAATAGCAGGGCCCAGACTGCTTGGGGTATCGGTGCGGCCCTGGCCGGCTTTGGAGGGCTATCAGCCCATATTGGCTAAAGTATTGGATGAGCTGGTGCAAAAAGACTGCCGGGTGGTTTTTATTCCTATGGACTACTCCCGGGATTGGCCTGAATCCAAGCGGGTCTTGGATCTGATGAATGAGAAGGGCTATATTATCCAGGAGCACCTCAGCAGTTTGGAACATATCGCTTTATTATCCCATTTTGATTTGCTGGTGGGAATGAGGCTGCATTCCTTAATCTTTGCCGCCAACCGGGGGGTTCCCTTTGCCGGTATTGCTTATGACCCCAAGATCGTAGCTTTTCTGAAATCTTTTGGATTGAAGCCCTTGCCTGATAAGAGTGATGAGATCTTGGTGGAGTTGGAAAAACTCTTGGCCAATCCGGACTTAAGTGAAGATATATCCTCCAGAGTGCGGGCTATGCGCTCCCGGGCGGTAGAAAACGCTTCCCTGGCTCTCTCCTTGATTCAATAAGCTAATTGGCTACCATTCCCTAGATCCATTGCCTTCATTCGGATCCTGCTCCGACCATCAATAATCATTTCACCTGGCTCGGTATTTTTATCTTTATCCTCCCAAGAGGCTGTGATAGATTTCTTCTACCTGGCGGGCCATTCTTTGCGGGGAAAAGTACTGCAGGGTTTCTTGCCCCGCTTTAGTTAAGCGAAGGGCCAGTTCCCGATCCTGAATCAAGGTGCTGATGGCATCCGCCAATGCTGGGACATCCTTGGGTTCAACCAATAAACCATTTTCCCCATGCCTTATTATTTCCTGAATTCCTCCAATATTGCTGGCCACCACCGGTACTTTAAAATACATGGCTTCCAGCACCACCAAGCCCAGGCCCTCCATCAGGGAAGGAACCGCCAGCAGATCGCTGACCCGGTAGATATTTTCAATGGGAGTGTAATAGCCGGGAATGAAAACCTTATCCTGCAGAGATAATTCCTTTATCCATTTCTCTATCTGGCTCCGATAATTTCCTTCTCCAATGATTAGAAATTGCGCCTTTATTCCTCTATCCAATATCTTACGGGCGGCCTGTAGAAAATACTGATGCCCTTTTACCGGATGGAGCCGGGCAATCATGCTTACCGTCGGCAGCTCAGGATCCAGTCCCAGCTGGGATTTTATCACTTCCGGATTAAGAGTCAAGAGATATCTGCTGGTATCCAGTCCATTATGAATCACTGTTATCAGCTCCTCAGGAACCCCTAAAGCCTTAATCTCCTCTTTGATGGCTCCAGATATAGCAATATACCTATCCGTATATTTATTGGTGGCCTTGGTAAGATATTTGGCTATTAAGGCCTTATAAATAGAATCATAATCATAACGCAGTACACTGTGGAAGGTAGTAACTACCGGCAATCCTGCCTGCTTGGCAGCAGTCCGGGCTACCAGATTGGCTCTAACTCCATGGGTATGAACCAGGTCAATGTTGTGTTTTATCAGGTATTCCCGAATAGGTTTAATGGTCCCCAGATCAAATTTGTGACGCATGGGGACTACAGCCACTTTAAATCCCTGCCTGGCTACCAGCTGGGCAAATGGCCCCTCACACAGGCATATAAGCCAGGCTTCGTACTTTTCCTTATCCAGGAGTTTCATGAGGCTTAGCAGAAGTTCTTCCGCTCCTCCTATCTCCCCTCCCCCAATAAAGTGGAGTATTCGCTTTTTATCCCCAACTTTTTTCATCCAGCCTCTGGTCCTTTCATACTTATTATCAGAACCCAACTTACGCCATCCCAGGGATTTGGCCGATGCTATAAGCATTTTCCAAAATACTTATATAATAGCCCAAGGACCGTGTAAAAAACCGTTTTGCCGGTTTCCTCTTTTTTCTTCTTTCATGCCACTTGGTTTTAATGTCTAATATCTAGTATTTTTAGGTATTGGCCTTACGATAACCCTGCTTATTCATAGATTGCCTCCACTTTAGCCAATTGATTTGCTTTTTTCTAGACATTTCACCTCGTCTGCCCCATCCTCCTGGCATAGGATTTTTTCTAAGATAAGAAGCTCATCTCCCCAAAATACTTTTGTTAAAGCTCAAGTCTTAAAGGAGCAACTGGTATTCTCCCCCTTAATCGCTTTTGCCCCACCAGCTCAAGAAGGATATTATCAAACTGCCCTGACCGAGTCCTGGAAAATTCTTTAAGAGGGCTATGGCCAAGGCCGTTATGCCTAAAATTAACTCCACCAGGCTTCGCCGCCAGCCATAATCATTTATAGCGATATCCCCACAAAAATAAAGGAAAATCAGGATACCCACCATTAGAAACAGATGCTGCCCCACCAGGCTTCCGGCTGTTATATTGCGCAGAAACCCTCCCACTTTGTATAAGAGGTTTAATATGGCTTCTAACACCCGGTGGCTAAGGCGGTAGGTATAGGAGGAAGTGATATAGTCGTTCTCATTTTCTCCCGGGTTGGAAAACAACCAGCCCAGAAAAAAACTATTGCGCAGTAGTCTATGAAAAAGGCTGTGTTTAAACAATTTAAAAGCCTCCTGATCATTGTAATTCGAACAGGAAATAAGCAGTCCTGAGTCTTTATCCCTGCTCTAATATACTATAGCAAATACTTTATCCCGATACCAGTATCAGCCTGAATACTTAATCAGCCCTGAACTTTACCGGCTAAAATTAAGGGCTGTGCCAAACCTTCAGGTTCGGGCACAGCCCCGGCGATGTCCCTCAGTATTTTAATACCAGAAAAAACCGTAGGAGCAACCTGCAACCCAAACCCCATTGTAAGCCTGTAGGGGCTACCTGCGGTCGCCCGCTTGTTCGTCCGCTGGAATATCATAGCAAACCCGGGTGGGTAACTAATACGCATATTGGGCATTATACCGCGGGTATCCCGCCAAATACCCGTTAAAAACAGTAGGGGCGACACGTGTGCCGCCCCTGTATCGCTTTATCTTTAATCTCTGGGCCTTAAAGTGGGAAACATTATAACATCACGAATAGAAGGCATCCCAGTCATAATCATGATCAAGCGATCGATCCCTATGCCCAGGCCTCCAGCTGGAGGCATACCGTATTCCAGAGCGTTTATGTAATCTTCATCCATCATATGGGCTTCACTGTCTCCCCCAGCTCTTTTTTCCACCTGCTTCAAAAAACGCTGTTTTTGATCCAGGGGATCATTTAATTCCGAAAAAGCATTGGCAATCTCCCGCTGCATGATAAAGACCTCGAACCTATCAGTTAATTCCGGGTTCTCGGCATTACGTTTGGCCAGGGGAGATATTTCTACCGGGTGCCCATAAATAAAGGTAGGCTGAATCAGCTTTTCTTCTACATACTCTTCAAAGATTTCGTTAATTATCTCTCCCCGGGTACTGTTTTCAGAGATTTCCATTCCCAACTGCCGGGCAGCAGCCAAAGCAGCTTCATCATCCTGGAGCTGATTGAAGTCCACCCCGGTATATTCTTTTATGGCTTCCAACATAGTCATACGTTTCCAGGGCGGCATAAAATTAATCTTATGCCCTTCATAATCAACCGACATACTGTTGTTGACCTTAAGCATAACCGAAGAGATTAAATCTTCGGTCAGCTGCATCATTACATGGTAATCGGCATAGGCCTGGTATATTTCAAGCATGGTAAATTCAGGATTATGCTTGGTGGATATGCCCTCATTCCTAAAGTTGCGGTTTATCTCATAGACCTTTTCCAGGCCCCCTACAATCAAGCGCTTTAAGTACAGCTCGGGAGCAATACGCAAATATAGATCCATGTTCAGGGCATTATGATGGGTAATAAAAGGACGAGCTGCCGCTCCCCCCGCAATGGGCTGCATCATGGGGGTCTCTACCTCCAGGAATCCCCGGTTATCCAAATAGTTCCTGATTTCCTTAATGATACGGCTGCGCTTAACAAAGACTTCTTTAACCTCCGGATTTACTATTAAATCCACATAACGCTGCCGGTATCTCAATTCCACATCCTTTAATCCATGCCACTTTTCCGGCAGCGGGTTGAGGGACTTGGATAAATAAGTCAGACTTCTAACATGTATGCTGATCTCACCTTTCTGGGTGCGGAACACTTCCCCTTCTATACCCAGGATATCCCCGATATCCATCTTTTTAAACAGCTCATACTGTTCTTCGCCCAAATCATCTTTTCTGAAATAGAGCTGCACCCTTCCCGATAAATCTTGAAGGTTGGCAAAACCAGCCTTACCATGCCGGCGCTTGGACATTATACGCCCGGCTATCTTAACCGATTTACCTTCCAGAGCATTAAAATCATCAATAATTTGCTGAGCCATAGCGCTGCGTTCGTATTTGCCCCCAAAAGGGTCTATCCCCATATCTCGAAGCTCCTGCAGCTTCTCTAAACGGACCTTCTTTAATTCATTAATATTCTGTTCCTGACCGGACATCCAAACACTTCCTTAATATGATCTCAAAATTATTATTAAGACAGGTCAACAGCACCGCTGTACCTGCCAGCGGCATCCTCATTTCCGGACTCCAGCTTTATCTCCATTATCTTTCCACTTTCACTATCTTATATTGTATGGTTCCAGCAGGAGCTTCTACACTAACTACCGTATTCACCGACTGACCCAGTATGGCTGCTCCAACCGGTGACTCATCCGATATTTTTCCATCCTTTAGTTTGGACTCTACTGAGGAAACCAGGGTTACTACTACTTCCCGACCCGATTTCATTTCCTGCAGGGTAACCTTGGATCCCAGAGATACAATATCGGTTCTGATATCCCCTTCCTCCATCAAACGGGCATTTTTTAAGGTGTTTTCCAGACTTATGATTTTCCCTTCAATAAAAGCCTGTTCGGTTTTAGCGTCTTCGTACTCGGCATTTTCCGATATATCTCCAAAGGCTATAGCCTGCTTGATCCTCTCTGCCACTTGCTCTCTTCTAACCGATTTTAAATACTCCAATTCAGCTTCCAGCTTGGCTAAACCCTCTTTGGTCAATAAAATATCCTTTATTTCAGCCATCTAATCGCTCCTAACCTATAAAGTTAATAAGCGAGTCCCTCCTCGCTTGGAAATCCGTTATTAAGGTATCCATTCAACCGCTATTAACCTATTAAGGTATTTTAAAAAACTCATGCCACCTTGTCAAGGAATAGATCCCATATCCCATTTCTCTGACCCCATTCCGCCAAGCTTTGGAAAGTAGCTTTTTCACCTTTGAAAGTATCTTGTTCTCTATCCGTACTCCAAAACCCTGCTTGTTGCAGTAAACAACTTTCTAATATGGGGGCTAAATTACATAATAAGGGCTCTATCTGGCTGTTTTGCAGCCTTGACTCCAGGTCAGAAGCCAACCCCCGGCTTTCATTAGTAAGCTTAAACAGTATCAGGTCAGGTATACCAATGGAAAGTTGATGATATCGACTATCGAATATTATTACCAAATTACCCCTTTCCCATTTATGCGGGTTTATCTGACTGTTGCTCACCACATTCCCCTTTTCATACATAAGCCGGTAGATCATTATCTCATAGCGGGAAGGACATGTACTTTGGATAGAAACAGGTACCTGCAGATTGCTGACTTCTTCTATAAAACCGGCCCAACCCGGTATCTCCCCTACCAGTACTACTTTACTGATCTGCCGGTGAGAAAGGAAATGTTTAATGAGAGTATAGGCCAGAGCCTTGATAAACTCATCGCCAAATATAAGGGGCAAATCATCCCCGGCGTTAAGACATAAATCTTTAATACTACGATTCACTGCTATGGCTGGAAGATTGAAATCCTGAGCTACCTGATAGGAACGTTGAAACATTATATGTTGCTTGGAAGGTTCCAGCAAGCTCATATTCCCGGCTCCTAAAGGCACCACAATATGACACCCCCGGCAATCAATAGAGGGTAGTTGAATCAGATTTTTAATCCGGGGATGAAAAATAAAAGGGGTTAGTCTGTCCAAAAGCCCCTTTTTATAAAATAATCCCTTTTTATCTTGTTTTATTAAATTAAAAAAAGCGAAATCCAACTCACCCATTATAAGTCTCCAAATCCACCACACCGGGCTTCATATTAAGATTACTCAACATCTGATAATAATCCTCAGGAGAAATTTCCTCCAGCGGTCGCCCTATCAAAGCTACCATCAAGGCCTCTATAACATTGGTTCCAAAAGAACGTCCGCCCATATTGGGGGTAGTAGTAATTACCCGACTGATTCCCCTTTGTTTAAGAATTTTCATATCTTCAGCAGTAGTGGTATTGGTAATTACCACCTGTCCATTGAGCTTTTCGGGCAGATAGCGTTTAATATACAGGAAATCACCAGCCAGAACCTCTGCTTCATAATAATATTTTGAATGCTTGGGAATTATGACTTCCTGTTTATCCCCGGTGGGATATAACTTATCAAAAGGTAACCTGACTGCGAAGGGAGCCAGGGTTCTTCCCACCAATTTCAGCATAGTTAAGGTATGTAAAGGAATAGGAATGTTTAAGGTATATATCAAGTCCCCCAGAGTAAGCCTGGCCCCCACTTCAGCAAAGGCTTCCGCCATGCCGAAACGGTCTACTGCACATACCATCAGGACCTTTTTGCCTTTAAGATCCATAATTCCATCCCGTTGCACGTCCAATATGCACTTTCTTTCCAAGGTGTTCTTTAAGCCACTGCCGTCTACCATGGGAGTCTTCTTGGCCACCAGGAGCCTTTTGGCATCGTTGATGGTATACCTTTTCCCGGCCACATAAATATATAAGTCAATGCCCCCCATACCGAAAGCATCCACTTTACCATCCAGTTTTCTGATGAGTTCTATAGCTTTATCCCAATCCCCGTCGGTGCCTATCCTTTCTATGAGAAACTTTTCCCCCATGAACTCGGTTTCAAAAGCATGATTGCGTTTGGAAGAACCTAAGCTAACACTGACTATACGTCGCAAAAATAAACCTCCCTGACTATGTATTACGGCGGCTGTAATATAATGCGTTACTTTCACTATATTTTAAAGCCTTAACGAGCATCTTTTAGCATGCGTAAAATTTTCCGCAATTCCTCCGGATCTACCCATTTGTCTTCAGTAATGGGTGAGCTGCCGATAACTATGGATATAACCTGGCTGTCCATCATACCTTCCATCAGCCTAAGTCTCTTATCAGAGCCTATTAATATAACCACTTCATAGTTACGAATCTGGCTGATCAAGGCCATCAGTTCGTTTAACATCTCATTTCCGTTACGGCTATTGGCATAATCCCGGCGTTCCTTCTCGGTCATCAATAAAATGAAGTCTACCCCTTGTTTTTCCAGTATATGGGATATCTCTTCCTTGTTTAATATGGGAAAACCAATACAGGCAATAGACTGTCCTTTGCGCAATTCCCCAATACTTTCCAGGCGGGAAATAAATGTTCTATCCATCTTTAATCGATCAGCCACTTCCTGTTGGGAAAACCCCCTGGACCTCAAGGTCAGGGCTTTCTTCAGGTTTCTCTCCACTTTTTCCCAGCTAATAATTTTATCCTGTATGCGATAAAAATCCATATCCTACCTCTTGAGCACAATCTTGTACACATCCAGCGTTTTTATTCTAGCACCATATAATAGGCAAATCAATAGCAGCCCATCAGTTCAGCCAGTGGCCTGGTCTCCCTAAGTTAACTTATGGCCTGGATTAATTGGCTGGGGGTTTGAGCTCTGTTGATCTGTACCCTGATTTTAGCGGCTCCGGGCCAGCCTTTAATATACCAGGAGAAATGCTTGCGCATCTCTCTAACCGCTACCTGTTCCCCTTTAAAGTGACAGGCCAATTCCAGGTGCCTGATTGCGGTTTGGATCCGTTCTTCCATCGTGGGAGACGGTATTCTCTTTCCATTTTCCACCAACTCCACTGCTTCCCGGAATATAAAGGGATTGCCCATAGCGGCCCGTCCAATCATAACCGCATCACAAGCGGTAGTCTCCAGCATTCTTACTGCATCCTCAGCACTCCAGATATCTCCATTGCCAATAATGGGTAGTCCGGATCTCTCTTTTAATTCTTTGATTAAGCCCCAATCCGCCAGTCCGGAATAAAACTGCATGCGGCTGCGGGCATGCAGGGTAATGGCCTTAACTCCTTCCTGTTCAGCAATGCCGGCCAGCTCCAGGAAAGTTTTACTGCCATCTTCCCAGCCCCGGCGCATTTTGACAGTTACCGGAACCCTTACCGCATTCACCACTGCTCTAATAAGGGCCCGGCTGCGCTCCAGGTCCAACATCAGAGCACAGCCTTCGCCATTTTTTACTATTTTGGGAGTCGGGCAGCCCATATTGATATCTATAATATCAGCTCCCAAATTCTCCACTATCTGAGCTGCCTGGGCCATCCTCTCCGGATGGGAGCCAAATATCTGCAAGCTTACCGGCCTTTCTTCCCCCTGGGTATCGGCTATGGCCTGAGTTTTATCCTGCCCGTAAATAAGTCCCATATCACTTATCATTTCACTGCAAGTCATAGCACAGGCAAAGGATTTGGCCATGATACGATTGGCCTTATCCGTAACCCCAGCCATGGGGGCTGCTATAATACGGTTTTTTAAACTTACTTCTCCTATTTTGAGCATTTCAACTCCGATTGAGTTCGTAAATAATTCTTAATCCATCTAGAGTCAGCAAATCATCAACTTTATCTATAACCTGGGTTTCCCTGGCTATGGCGGAAGCCAATCCTCCAGTAGCAATGACCTTGGCTGAAGTCCGCAATTCTTTTTGTATGCGATTTATGATACCTTCCACCTGTCCTACAAATCCATAGATTATGCCTGACTGCATACTGCTGATAGTATTTTTCCCAATTATATTTCGGGGTTTTATCAATTCCACCCGGGGTAGTTTGGCAGCTCTAGCCACCAGAGCTTCGGTGGATATTTTTATTCCCGGAGCAATAGCTCCTCCCAGGTATTCCCCTTTTTCATTTACCACGCAAAAAGTAGTAGCAGTACCGAAGTCAACTATTATCAAGGGACCCTTATACTTATGATAGGCGGCTACGGCATTTACTACCCGATCAGCTCCCACTTCCCGGGGATTTTCATATTTTATCGCCAGCCCGGTTTTTATTCCGGGACCAACCACCAGAGGTTTACAGGAATAATAATCCCTGCTCACCCTTTCCAATTCCATCATGAGACTGGGGACTACCGATGAAATAACCACCGCAGTAATGGAGGACATGGACAGTCCGTTAAAGTCAAACAGGTTCTTCAACAGCATGCCATACTCGTCGCTGGTTCTCCCCTCATCAGTCTTTATTCTCCAGTGGGTCAGCAGTTCTTTTCCCTGGTAAACACCAATCACCATATTAGTATTACCCACATCAAATACTAAAATCATCCTATACCTCCGATACCAGCTGGATGGCCCGGCTGATTAAATTATGCTCTCTCCACTTGAATAATATCAAAACTGATATCCAAACTAGATACGGAGTGAGTTATGGCACCAATAGAAATAAAATCCACCCCGGTGCGAGCTACCTCTAGCAGATTGCTTTCATTGATGCCTCCTGATGCTTCCAGCAAGGCCTTTCCTGCTGTAATCTCTACCGCACTTTTCATGTCTTCAATACTCATATTATCCAGCATAATAATATCAACCCCGGCATCTAAAGCTTCCCGCAATTGGAGCAGGTTTTCTACCTCTACCTCAATTTTTAGGGTATGGGGTACCTTTTTCCTCAAGGTAATAACGGCTTTAGTTATTCCTCCAGCGGCTTTAATATGATTGTCTTTTATCATAACCCCATCATAAAGTCCGAAACGATGGTTCCTGCCTCCCCCTACCCTTACCGCATATTTCTCCAGGGCTCGTAAACCAGGGGTGGTTTTTCTGGTATCTACAATTTCTGCCTTGTAATACTTAATGGCCTCTACCATTTGATTGGTTTTAGTGGCTATGCCGGATAATCTCTGCAGGAAATTTAAAGCCAGCCTTTCACCGGTGAGCAGGGTAGAGATTTTACCCCGCACCAGGGCTATGGTATCTCCGGCCTCAATTGCTTCCCCATCTCTTTTCAGGATCTCAAAACTTATGGAGCTATCCAGGGTGCTAAAAACCGCTTGGCTTATTTCAATGCCTGCTAGTATTCCAGATGCTTTGGCTAACAACTTGGCTGTACCCAGTTGTTCTTGGGCTATTAAGTTGGCGGTAGTCATATCCTGATGTCCCACATCTTCCTTTAGAGCCCTAAAAATCAGTTCTTGTACTTCCCATTTGTTCATTACATCCTCCAGTTTTCATTAATAGAGCTTATGACTAGCAGTTGACAAAGGTTAAATGCTTGATCCAGCGCCGGTCATCCCGCTTGGGATAATCTGCCCGCCAATGGGCCCCTCTGCTCTCCTTACGCCATAACGCAGCTTGGATAATAACCCGGGCTACCGTCAGCATATTCACCACTTCATAATAATCCAGAGGAGAACTGCCTACTGCCAGTCCATTATAAATCTCTTCTACCATGGTATTGGCCTCTTTTAAACCTGCTTCATCCCTGATAATACCTACCCGCTGCCACATAATATCCTGCAATTCCTTTCTGGCCTGCTGGGGTTCGATTGTTCCCCCGGAGGGTTGGTAGACCAGACCTGGATCATATTGCTTAAATATTTCTTCAATTGTTATACTCCGTCGGTACAGAATCTCTTCTACTTTATCCACTATACGCTGGCCAAATACAATCCCTTCCAGCAAAGAATTGCTGGCCAGACGATTGGCTCCGTGAACTCCAGTGCAGGCCGCCTCACCACAGGCATATAAGCCATATAAAGAAGTCTGACCATAGGTGTCAGTAGCTATACCGCCCATGGTGTAATGGGCGGCTGGAGATACGGGCACCAAATCATGACTTATGTCGATGGATTTTTGCAAGAGGGTATGATATATGTTGGGAAAGCGGCGGGTAACTTCTTTTATATTCCTCATATCCAGATAAACACAAGGACTACCGTCCTGCTTCATTTCATTTAGTATGGCCCTGGATACTATATCCCGGGGAGCCAGTTCCTCTAAGGGATGATATTTGCCCATAAATCTGCTCCCCCGGCTATTATAGAGCAAGCCCCCTTCACCCCTTACCGCTTCTGATATCAGGAAACGCTGGGGATCCTGGCTCCATAAGACGGTGGGATGAAATTGAATAAACTCCATATCACATAGGGAACAGTCAGCTCGAAAAGAAGCAGCCAAACCATCGGCTGTGGCTACATCAGGATTGGTGGTATGCCGGTATAATTGTCCAGCTCCACCGGTAGCGATAATAACCGCCCGGGCCTGGTAGATCACATTAATCTGCGAATTTCCGTCATATACCAGCACTCCATAGCACTCACGCTGTCGATCATTGGAAATAATATCGATTAAAAACTGCCCTTCTACAATCTTTATATCTGAACCCTCTTGGCATTTTTTTATCAGAGCCTCCCGGATGGTGGCACCGGTGGTATCGGCCGCATGGAGAATACGGGCTTTGCTGTGGGCACCTTCCCGGGCCAAGGAAATGTTGCCGTCTTTCATATCAAAGGTAGCTCCGGCCTTTATCAGTTCCCGTACCCGCTCCGGTCCCTCCCGGACCAATACATCTACTGCTTCTATGTCGCAAAGGCCAGCTCCTGCTTCCAGAGTGTCCTCCAGATGCAGAAAGGGGGAATCCTCCTCATGAACTGCAGCAGCAATCCCTCCTTGAGCTAAACCGGTATTGGAGTCCTCCATGCTTTTTTTGGTTAAAACCAGCACTGAACCAAATTCAGAAGCCTTAAGGGCGGTAAACAGTCCGGCAATCCCACTGCCTATAATGACAAAATCGCTGCTTTCTACCGGTGTATTTCGATTCATATGACCAATATACCTGGATACAATCATTTTACACTTCACTATCTTCTTAATTTATTTTTTTGCCCCTCAGGAAATCTGCAGCATCCTGTCCAGGGCCTGTCTGGCCCGGCTGCTGATTTCAGGGTCTACCTCGATCCGGCTCTGCATGGTCTCCATGGCAAATGCTAATTGTTCCAGGTCTATGAGCTTCATATCCTTACAGATAAATTGCTCATAGGCCAGGTAGATCTTTTTATCCGGGCAATGTTTCTTTAAGGTATGGATGAAGCCGGCTTCGGTGCCCAAAATAAACTCCTGGGCCGGACTATTTTTTATATATTCCAATAATCCTGCGGTAGATCTTACTGCATCTGCCATGGCACTTACCTCTGGTCTACATTCAGGGTGAACTACCAGTAAGGCTGAAGGATGCCGGTCCCGGACTTCTTGTATATCTTCCAGGCTCAGTTTATCGTGTATGGGACAATATCCCCCCCATAATATCATGTCTCGACCGGTTTGGCTTTGTACAAATCGGCCCAGGTTTCTATCAGGCACAAAGAGTATCAGTTTATCTTCAGGTATGGACCTTATCACCTGCACCGCATTGGAGGAAGTACAACAGATGTCGCTTTCAGCCTTTACCTCAGCCGAAGTATTGACATAGGATACCACTACCGCTCCTGGATACTCGGCTTTTTTTTGGCGCAGTGCCTCCGCCGTGGCCATATCAGCCATGGGGCAACCAGCTTCAGGGCTGGGTAATATAACGCTTTTATCCGGGCTCAATATTTTAGCACTTTCCGCCATAAACTTTACTCCACAGCAGACTATCACCTGAGCAGGATTCTCTGCAGCCTGTCGGGCCAGCTGCAGAGAATCCCCAACAAAATCAGCTATATCCTGTATTTCTGCCGGTTGATAATAGTGAGCCATGATTACTGCATTTAATTCTATTTTTCGGGCTGTAATATAGTCCCGGAGATTATCTTTTATCAAGATAAACATCCCCCTGCCGTATCTTAATTGCTGATTTGTTCAATCTGGTTCTTTTCATTTACAAAAACCAGCCGGGGTTTGTAGTTTTTACATTCCTCTGTTTCCAATAGGGTATAAGTCAAAATAATGACCAAATCCCCCACTTCCACCAAACGGGCAGCGGCTCCATTTAAACACATCAAACCTGAACCGGCTTCGCCTTCGATTACATAGGTATCAAAGCGCTGCCCGTTATTGATATTGACTATAGTTACCTTTTCATTTTCCATAATATCAGCAGCTTCCATCAGCTCTTTATCAATAGTAATACTGCCTACATAGTTCAAATTAGCTTCAGTAACTACTGCCCTATGGATTTTGGATTTCAACATGTAACGCAACATAGCTTACACCTCCACCAACCGGTTATCAATTAATCTAGTTTTTCCGAACTTAACCGCTAAAGCCATCAATACTTTTCTGTCTATCTGCTGTATATCCGCCAGATCATAAGCATCATATATTTCAGCATAATCTATTTCGGCCCTGGGACTGGATCCAATTATTTCCTGTAAAAGCTGCTTTATCCTGCCTGCATCTCGTTCACCATCCCGGATAGCCTTTTCTGCTTGCTCTAAAGCCTGATTCAACACCAGGGCTTGTTTTCTATCCTCTGCATCAAGATATACATTTCTGGAACTCATGGCTAATCCATCAGCTTCTCTTACTATCGGTACCCGAATGATTTGCAAGGGGAAATTTAAATCCCTGACCATTTTTTCCAGTACCATAGCCTGTTGTGCATCTTTTTGCCCAAAGAAAGCCAAATCAGGTAGACAGATATTGAATAGCTTGGTACAAACGGTAGTTACCCCCCGGAAATGACCAGGACGGGAAGCACCGCAAAGTTTGGCTGTTATCTCACCAGTAACCTCTACCCAGCTGCTGAAGTCCGGAAGATACATCTCCCCGGCTGTTGGTGCAAATATGGCATCAACCTGTTCTCTTTCCAGCAATGAGCTATCCCTCTGAAAATCCCGGGGATACACTTCAAAATCTTCTCCTACTCCAAACTGAGTTGGGTTGACGAAAATGCTTACTACCACTATATCACAATGCTTCCTGGCCTCCCGTACCAATTCCAGGTGCCCTTCATGCAGGTAACCCATAGTTGGTACCAATCCTATCTTCCGGCCTTGCACTTTTTGCTCTTTACACCAGTTTTGTATAGACTGAATCTCTTTAAATATCCTCATAACATCTTTCCTTTTACTTTGCCTAATACAGGCGTTCCAATACTTCGTCCTGTATGCTGAAACCATGTTCTTGAGCAGGAAAAGTCCCTGCTTCTACCTCTTCTTTATATTGTTGTAAAGCCTCTATAATTAGAGGTTGTAAATTGGCAAATTTTTTCACAAATTTGGGGATATGCCCGGCAAACATGCCCAGCATATCATTAATAACCAAAACTTGTCCATCGCAATACTGTCCAGCCCCAATCCCGATGGTAGGAACACTAAGATCTTCGGTAATCCTTTGGGCCAGCTTGGTAGGAACCCCTTCCAGTACAATAGAAAACACCCCCACCCTTTCCAGGGCTTTAGCGTCCTCTATTATTTTTTTAGCTGATTCCAGGTCCTTGCCCTGTATCTTAAAACCGCCGAATTGGTTAACTGATTGAGGAGTTAGACCAATGTGCCCCATAACCGGGATTTGGGCATCAAGTATAGCTTTAATAGTATCTACTCTTTCTACCCCCCCCTCCAGTTTAACGGCTTGGGCTCCTCCCTCCTGAATCAACCTTCCTGCATTACGAACTGATTCTTCAATGGAGATATGGTAGGACAGAAAAGGCATATCAGCTACTACCATAGCATTTTTACTACCCCGAACTACCGCTTTGGTATGGTGAACCATATCATCCATGGTAACTGCCAGGGTGTTATCATAGCCTAATATAACATTTCCCAGTGAATCCCCTACCAGTATCATGTCAATCCCGGCAGCATCCACCATGCTGGCCAGAGAATAGTCGTAGGAAGTTAACATGGTGATCTTTTCTTTTCTTTGCTTTTTATCCCTTAAGGTACTGGTTGTTATTTTTGCCATATTACCACGCTCCTTTAAATGACGAACTACTACTTCTGTAGCTCTTTATTAAGAAACGGCAATCAGTCTATTTGATCATATCCTGTTTAAGCATAGCCCGGCCTAATATCTGCTGAAAATCCTGCCTTTGTTCATCATCTATGGTCCCTTTTTCTCGGGCTATTTCTGCAGTGTAATAACCCAGACAGCTATACAAGGGGAGTAAATCAGCTCCCTTTACTTCCATGCGGTCCAGGTGCTTGAGAACAGTACTTATATCTCCCCGGGCAATGGGTCCGGTTAAAGCATCAGGTATTCCTGCCCTCTCAATATTCTTAATGGTTCCTTTAATTAATGGCAATAATGACCTGCCTGCCAATTCTCGGGATACTCCACTTACCTGCAGTAGCTTAATGCCTAGGTTGACCAAGGTAACCAGGTAATTGGATACCACGCAAGCTCCTGCATGGTATAAAGGCTTCGCTTCCTGCTCAATGAAGAAATACTCTCCCTTCAATCGCTCCACTATATCAATTGCTATCTCATAAGCCTCCTGATCTCCTTCTATGCTAAAGATGGAACCAGGTATGTTTTCTATTGCCATATCCGGGCTGGCAAAAGATTGAAGGGGATGTAAGGATAAACCCCAGGCTCCCAATGCCCTGGCTTTATCAAATATTGCCGATGTTTGCGCCCCGCTCATATGAATAAGAACCTGTCCGTAATCAAATGCCCTGCTTTGTGCAAGTTCATCCACTACGTCCGGTATGGCGCTGTCGTTGGTAGTTATAAATAATATGTCCGTTGAGCGAGAAACCTCTTGAGGCGATGCATAAGTGGTACACCCTATCCGGTCCACAAGTGTTTTTGTAGATTCGGATTTTTTATCATGTACACCCGTAATCTCATACCCCTTGTCGTGGAGTACCACCCCAATAGCTGTTCCTACCACTCCCGCCCCAATAATGCCTACCTTTTTACTCACAATCCAAACCTCCTTTGGGCTGAGGCAAAAACCTGGGCCTTTACTAAATTCTCGTCTTGTCCCGACTGGATACAAGCGAATCTCCATTATGGCGGGAGACTCTTTCAGTCTATCCTCTTTATACTTTTTTTTTCTTCTCGCCCTAAAGCTCTAATCAACACCTCCCTGATACCCATTCCACTATCTGGGAAAACAATCTCGGGATTGATCTCCTGCAGCGGAATCAATACAAACAACCTTTGCTGTGCGTACGGATGAGGAATAATCAAATCCCTTTCTTGTACTATTTCCTGTCCGTACAATATGATGTCAAGATCTATAATCCGAGGGCCCCACTTCTCCGAGGGCTGGCGGCCCATTTTTATTTCAATTTCTTGCAATTTTTTCAAGAGCTCCCAGGGGCTTAAATCAGTTTCTATCCAGCAGACTTGATTAAAAAAATCAGCCTGATTAACCTTTCCCCAGGGTTCTGTCAAATAGCTGGATGATACTTTTTTCACTTCAATATGGGGGTTTCTTTCCATCAATTCCAGGGCCATGGATAAATTTCCGGCCCGGTTTCCCATATTGGAACCCAGAGCTATATATGCGTCTTTTTTCTCCACCTTATTGTCCTTATAGCTTTTACTCAATCCGTAAAGATGAAAAAGTTTTGTTTAGTGTATCTTAATATCTACTATTAAACTTGTAAAGATTTTATTTTCGACGGCGTTCTATTTTAACCGCATAGTAATCGAATTCTCCCTTAACCGCAGCCTGGGGTTTATAAACAGTTACCTCAACCTTGGGCACCGGATATTGGCTCAATATCATGTCCGCAATATGGGAGGCCAGGGTTTCTATTAAATTGAATGATTTCTTTTCCACTATCTCCCGCACCTGATCTGATACTTCGGAGTAATCCACCGTGTATCGCAGATCATCCCTGGCAGCGGCGGTACTAAGATCTTTATAAATGATTAAATCTATTTCAAATCTTTGCGCTTGGGTTTTCTCGCTTTCCAGCACTCCGTGTCTGCCATAGCAAGCTATTTTTCTCGCAATTATCTGATCCATTTTAGCGTACCACCTGATCCACTATTTGAGCAAGTCTTTTACTCTCTTTTACATCATGTACCCGGATGATATCGGCTCCCTGCATTATGCCGACAGCCATCAAACCCAGGCTGCCCTCCAGCCGTTCTTCCACCTTAAGATTGAGGATTTGGCCGATGAATGATTTACGGGAAAGACCTATTACCACCGGATATCCTAAGCCTTTAAAGGCAGTGAGTTGCTTTATTATCAGGAGATTCTGCTGCACATTCTTACCAAATCCTATCCCAGGATCCACCATTATTTTGCTGGGATCGAAACCAGCCTCCTTTAAAAGGTCCGCTGATTCCCTCAGTTCAGCAAGTATGTCGGCAATCAGGTCATTATAAGGCTGTCCCTGATTAAGCTGCAGCCGGTTATGCATTAGGATTACCGGAGCCCCATAGCTGCATAAAAAGGGTAACATGGCCTCATCCAATTTTAGGGCTCCAATATCATTTATAATATGGGCTCCATGGTCCAAAGCAGCCTTGGCCACTCTGGAACGGAAAGTGTCTACCGATATAATTACTCCTTGATTAGCCAGGCCCTTAAGTACCGGCAGTACCCGCCTTAATTCTTCTTCTTCATCTACCATTACAGAATTGGGCCGGGAGGAGGCTCCGCCAATATCTATTATATCTGCTCCCTCTTCCAGCATTTTAGCTGCTCGAGCCAGAGCCAGATCCCCTTCCATATATTTCCCGCCATCTGAAAAGGAATCCGGGGTTACATTCAAGATGCCCATGATTAGGGTCTTGCTCCCTAGCTCCATTTCCTGGCCATTGGCCAGTTTCATTATACGGGTACCTCTATCCAGGTTCGTTATAATGGCTTCCAATTCGGCAGCAATATCTTTTAGTCCCAGGGGCTGTTTTTTAAGCTTGTCTATGAGCAGTCCATACTGGCGCAAAGTACCCATTAATAAAACATCGGTATTACTCTGCCCATTTATAGCGGCCCGGGCTATAGCTGCTTCCCCACCCCGGGACAGCATCTCCTGCTTAATAATATTAGCTGCTACCGGGCTGATATCTTTTAATTTAATACAGCGATGCACCGCTTTGGGAGCCATATAAGGGTAACTGCCCGGATCACAGCCGATGTCCTGCAGGAAAGATATAGCTTGGTCCTGATCGGCAATATATACTGCATGATGCCTTGGCATTAATATCCTCCGTTTATACAAACCACCTTAAAGGTATGATAATCCTCCTAATACCTTATAGATCGGTTAATAATTGGTAAGGCTATTATAGTCTAGTTCATTTGTTTATACAACTATTGATATTCCTGCGAAAGCTAATATTTCCAGGCTGCATAAATATTCATTGCTAGCTTTCCCGGGGAAATCAACTTAGGTTCTGCGGCTAATAACCCTAATGAATCCGGTCCTGCCTCGCCCTTTAAACTATCATTCCCACCCTGCTCTACTTAGTATATTTTCCCATTAGAAAACCCGGGATTGCTCCCGGGTTCTTGGCTTTAAGATATCCAGTGATCTATGCTGCGTTGGTAGTCAAGTATTTCAGCTTTAGTAAAAAAGAGCTCGATTTCTCTTTGGGCTGCGGCTGGAGAATCTGAACCGTGAATGATATTTTGATCCACTTTTACCGCCAGGTCTCCTCGAATAGTTCCGGGAGCTGCCTGGGCGGGATTGGTTTGCCCCATGAGCAAACGCATGTTGGCAATTACTCCTTCTCCTTCCCAAATCATGGCTACTACCGGCCCGGAGGTAATAAATTCAACTAAATCATTAAAAAACGCTTTGCCCTCATGTTCAGCATAATGTTTGCGTGCTAGTTCCGGAGTAATTCTCATCAACTTCATAGCCTTGAGTTTAAAACCCTTTTTCTCAATCCGACTGATTATTTCACCTACCAATGCCCTCTGTACTCCGTCGGGTTTAATCATTACGAAAGTCTGTTCCATTTGCTACTCCTCCTGCTCTTGCTAGGCTGTTTTTATACTGCTTTAATAATCAGCAATTAAGCTTCCTGCTCGGTGTTGGATGGGGTCTCCCTTTCAGGATCTCCTTCCATGATGGAAATAAAATCCTGGGCTTCCATGGTTTCGTGTTCCAATAGAAATCCAGCCACCTGGTGAAGCTTTTCCATTTGCTCAGTTAATATTCTCTCCGCTTTTTGATAAGATTCATGTATATACTTACTGGCTTCCTTATCGATGGCATAAGCTATGGCATCTGAATAATCACGATCCCGGGCAAAATCCCGCCCCAGGAATACCTCTTCGCTTTTATGACCAAAGGTAAGCGGTCCCAGTTCCTCTGACATACCAAATTCCATAATCATTTTACGTACAATACCGCTGGCCCGCTCCAGGTCATTCTGGGCTCCGGTACTGATATCATTTAAGACCAGGGCTTCCGCAACCCTTCCTCCCAGGAGAGTGGTAACCTCATCCAAAAGATGGGATTTGGTGATATAGTTGCGATCTTCTTCCGGCAATAGCAAGGTATATCCACCAGCCCGGCCACGGGGGATAATAGAAATTTTATGCAATTTATCCGTGTTGGGCAGCATATAGCTTACCACCGCATGCCCTGCTTCATGATAAGCAACCAGCCGCTTTTCTTTATCTGAGATGACCCGGGTTTTCTTTTCCGGCCCAGCGATTACCCTTTCTATGGACTCTTCCATTTCCTCCATGAATATCCGGTTCTTGTTCCGGCGAGCAGCTAATAGAGCGGCCTCATTAACCATGTTGGCCAAATCGGCTCCGGTAAAACCAGGAGTGCGCTTAGCCAAAATCTCCAAATCCACATCCTCGCCTATAGGCTTGTCTTTGATGTGAACCCTTAGAATTGCTTCTCTTCCCTTCACATCCGGTTTATCAATTAATATATGGCGGTCAAAACGTCCCGGCCGCAATAAGGCCGGGTCCAATATGTCGGGGCGGTTGGTAGAAGCCATAACTATAATGCCTTCATTGGTGCTGAAGCCATCCATCTCTACCAAGAGCTGGTTCAAGGTCTGTTCCCTTTCATCATGGCCGCCTCCCAAACCAGCTCCGCGCTGGCGGCCTACCGCATCTATTTCATCAATAAACACTATACAGGGGGCATTTTTTTTGGCTTGTTCAAACAAATCCCGGACTCGGGCTGCACCCACCCCTACGAACATTTCCACAAAATCTGAACCACTGATGGAAAAAAAGGGAACCGCTGCTTCTCCGGCTACTGCTTTGGCCATTAGTGTTTTTCCGGTACCTGGAGCTCCATACAGCAATACCCCTTTTGGTATCTTGGCTCCGATCTGTATGAATTTCCCCGGGTTCTTAAGGAATTCCACTACTTCCTGCATCTCTTCTTTGGCTTCTTCGGCACCGGCCACATCAGCAAAGGTAATCTTAACCTCTTCTCCGCTCATAAGACGAGCCCTGCTCTTACCGAATTGCATAACCTTATTTCCCCCTCCCTGGGTCTGGTTCATTATGAACATCAGGAAGGCAATAAGCAAAATGATAGGCAATAAGGTACTCAATAGGGTGGTCCAAATTGAAGGTGGGGGAACCGGCTGAGTGGTATAATCAACCTTTTTCTCCCTCAGCAACTTTATTATGTCGGTTTCCTTGGAAACCGTAGCCACATAGCTGGTGCCATCAGCTAGTTTGCCGCTAATATTGTAGACCAGTTCATCCACTTCTACTACTGCTTGGGCAACCTGTCCCTGGGATACTTTAGTATAAAACTCCGGCTCAGACAAGGTCTTGGCCTCTTCAACGGGAGTTGATGTTAACTTGAGCGCAAATACTGCTATCATTACGATAAGCACATATATGGCTATATTTTTAAGGGCCCTATCCAAATTTTTTCCTCCCCTTTGGAATATTGCAAATATCCGTCATATTGTAGCATAAACGGGGCTCCTTTTCAATTAAGCACCATACTATAGGTTTTTTTACTGCTTTAATTAGTGTGGTCATCCATCTCCCTTCTTATTACCAAAGTATTTATCGTATTATCATTAACTGCAACCTGATGGGAAACAGCATGCCCCCATACGGCATAGACTTCCTGTCCTTTAGCCAGCACCGGGATATAATTCCTCTGGCTATAGGGAATTTTTTGGTCGATAAAGTACTTTTTTATTTTTTTGCTGCCCACCCCGGGCCAAATCATTCTATCTCCTTCCCGCCGCGAGCGCCAATAAAGACCTTCCTCAGGCAAAAGATCATAATCCAAATACATTTCTGAGCCTGGACTGCTATAATTTTCACCAGGCTTGGTCAATTCAAAGCTAAACTTGTCTCCGGTTTCCTCTATCAGGATCCTTCCCGGTATTGAAAGGGGATAAGAGAAATGCAGCTCTTGGGGCAGCTCTTTGCCAATTATTAAGCGATCATAAACCTTTTGTACCCAGATGCCCTGCCCCAGTTTAATCCTTTTGGCTGAACCGGGCTTGCCTGCCAGGTCAACTATTAAAGAAAGATCCAAGGCGGTCCAGCCCTCTTCTCCTTGTAACCATCCCAATACTAAAAGTAACAGGCGCTTTTGGAAAGCGGGATGAATGGCTACAAAGCGGGGCTGGTCAAGAACCACCTCTTTATCCCCTCTACTTATCAGCAGTGAAGGAAGCAATTTTTCGGTTTCCATGCTCATAGCCTCATATTCCTCCCGGGCTATAGATCCCAGCCCATCCAAATGTTCCACAATACGGGGATTATATTTCTGTTCCAGGAGGGGTATCAGTTCCTGTCGGACCCGGTTGCGCAAAAATCCAGTATCATAATTACTTAAATCGGTACAAAAGGGCAAATCTTCCGCTTGCAGGTAAGCCTCAATATCTTTCCGGTCCAAACATAACAAAGGCCTGATTAAATACCCACTGAGGGGCAATATTCCTCTTAATCCCTTGATCCCGCTTCCCCTCATTATATGCATCAATATAGTCTCAGCCTGGTCATGACGATGATGAGCGGTAGCTACATAATCAGCACCCACTTCTTCTTTCAATTGCCGGAAAAACTCATAACGACATTCCCGGGCTGTTTCTTCAATTCCCTTTTTATTAACTAAGGCCCTTTTTTCCACCTCCACTCGATGGCAATAACAGGCCATACCCCAATCCCGGCATAAGCTCTCTACAAAGGCCTCTTCTTCATCGGCCTCAGGTCTTAATTGATGATTTACATGGGCGGCAAGCAGTTTTAGACTAAACTCACTTGCCAGCCCTTGCAGAATATGCAGCAAGGCTACTGAATCCGGCCCGCCTGAAACAGCTGCAATTACCGTGGACCCAGGACTGATAAGTCCATACTTGTTTATATAATCTTTTACCCTAAGCCGTACCATGCCATATATGCTCCAACTTTAATTTATGTTATCCTTATATATACCTATTCCTGCTTCAATTTGTCAACCTGAGTGCTTTGCTGTAACTTAATGATAATCCGGCAAGTTCAAATCCAGATAACAGCAAATTACGGTCATATCATCGTTGGGCTTACCCTGACACCTGCTCAAGGCTCGGTTGATGATCATTTCAGCAATAAGTTGGGGATCTACACTGTCGGCCATTTTCAAAAGTTCCTGAATCCAAGCTGTATTGTCTTCATCTTTATTGCTGCTAAAATCCAACACCCCATCACTTATCATCACCAATAGATCTCGGGCTGCCAGTCGGCGTTTATCGCTGTAGACATCTATGGTCTCAATTATTCCCACCGGCAAAGAGCTGGCACTAATAATCTCAACCTTTCCCCCTCTCTTCACAAAAGTAGGGACACTGCCGGTTTTTATAAAATCCACCTCTGCTGTGTAAAGATCGATCATGGCAATATCCAGGGTGGCAAAGTCTTCTCGGGTGGATTTTAGCAATAAGGTTGAGTTGATGGTATCCAATGCTACCGTTTTATCAAACCCGGCCTCCAATAAGCTTTCCAACATACGTATAGCCGAGCGGCTCTGATTACTAGCTTCCTCCCCTACCCCCATACCATCACTCAAGGCGATCAATTCCCGGCAGTCTTGGAGGGTGGCAATGGTATAACTATCTCCGGACACCTTTTCTTTGCCTACCTGAGCAACCCCAGTACTTACCCGGTAGGTACAAGCCCGGTTCAGGGTAAATTCGCAATTGCCTTTACCCATGAGACAGGGGCAGTTGCGTTCTGTCACCTCGAACTTTTCTCCCAACACCGCAGAGACTGCAGGCGCTACTTGGTTGACACAGTATTCCCCGTCAGTACAAGAACCCATAATCATTTTAATATATAATTGTTCATCTGCTTTTCGAATGGGTATTATTTCCCGGAATTTGAATTCCATTTTTTTCATGCTCTTTTTAATTTTTTCTTTTAAGGCATAGTCAATTACCGTCCTATCATCATAATCATCAGCCAGTTTTTCTATAACCCGGCTTAACCCCCGGACTTGGCGGGAAATCATACCACAGGACTCATCCAGTCGATTTTTCCAGTAATTATTGAGACGCAGGCTGGCATACAAGTAGTTGATCAGAGTTACTATATCCCGGCTGTATAGACAGCCCCGGCGAAACTCGGAGGGACATTTCTCGTAAACAATACTGCCCATCCTCTCCGCCATGGTAAATAACTCCAGCAATTCTTTGGAAGTTTTATAAGCATATTTCTCCCAACACTTTTGGTAATGCAGGCAATTATAACAGATGCTGCCGGCTATTTCTTGATAGAGGTAGTTGAGACAGGCTTCTTCTTTTTTTAAACAATTGGGCGGTTCATAAGGATGCAGTGTACTGGCAATTTCATTGAATACCCGGGCTACCCCTCTAAGTCGTTCTCTAGCCTCATCCCGAATACATTCGGCCGCCTGTGGTATTTTGCCCTCAGCATTTGCCACCAGAGAAAGGGCGGGAATCTTCTTGATACTTTGGTTAAGATATTCCGGCAAGAGAAAGAAGATCAAACAAGCAATAGCTGTCTCCCATATCCCCAGGACGGTGGCCTGGGTCTCAGGAATAAAGAGGGAAAACCCCATAGTGCCAAGCATGAACCCGATCACTATCCCCAATCGGCCCAAGGTCCTGAACAAGCCGGCTAATAGCCCAGACACCGTATATAATCCCAACGTTAAACCAAATATACTGGAACTTATCGATGGTATCATTCCTACCATCACTCCAACCATGGTTGCCTGTCCAGCTCCCCAGAACCAGGCAGCAGTCAGAATGCCCAGGCGACACAGGATGGAACTTATACTTAATCCAGCCCATTGGAATCCGTCCAAACCTATAACCACACCAATTCCCAAGATCAAAAATGCGGCTATATCTTCAAAAGCAAAGGAATTAAGCTTTTTCTTCTTTTTTACCGTATCAGAGCTTACTATAAAAACAAAACTCAATATGCCTGCCATCAGCGACTCAAAAATTATGACCATTTCACCGTAAAAGGACATGCCCATCTTGAGTAGAAATAGGCTTTTGACCAGAAATACGGTGGCAGTACATACAAAGGGAATCCCCCACCAGTATTTGTCCGCCGGCAGTTTGCTATAGTTAATAATAGATATTAGCAAGAAGACGCTGGCTATATTGGCCGCCAAACCAATACTAACTGATTGGTTGATCAATCCTATGCAAGCAGCTAAACCCATAGCCATTCCTACTACCGGTTGCTTCCGGCTATAGGCAGCTAAAAAGGCAAACATAAAGGGCAAGAGTTCACCCAACAGGGCAGCTCGCGCCATAACAAAGGACATGAGGCAGAGAATTAAAACTTCCATCCGCAGCAGGCTCTTCCCTACCTGGCTCAAGTTGACCCCATGGGGCATCCACTTTAGCATAGCTCTTCTTAAAACCTTCAACAGCTGTCCTTTTTTGGCCAGCCATCTTTGTCCTGGAGTTTCTTTTATTCTCTGAAAAGGATAAACTTCAATTTGTTCCATTTATTAATACCCCCCATCACCAATTACTTGTCCATCAATTATACCAGTGTCTTCTGGTAAAATTTGTCATTAATGGTGGGGAGCAGGATTAAGTTTCATACAAAATTCATTCAAAACGCATTTAAGCATACACTATTTGGCTTGCTTCAACACAAAGCTGAAACCTTCAGTCAGAGTAGCTGTCGATCGATAATATAATGCCATATTCTCCTGCTGTAGGGGCGAGCTGTGCTCGCCCGCCGGGCTAGCGATAAATATCATATATCTGAGATTAATCTACGGGCGGTTCGTAGGGGCGAGCTGCGCTCGCCCGCCCGTCGAATGAGCAATAGCCCCAGTTGTAGGCGGCGGGTCATTCCTTCAAATACCGCCTAAGCCCGAACGGGCGGTCGAAGACCGCCCCTACATATTTCGGTAATATAAGCTCCAGATTATCCCATCCAATAGATCGCTTTCACTTACTATCATCTCCTGGGCCGACAATAGCCACATTATCAATTCTATAATTCTGGATCCCTGGGGAATAATATCAGCCCTTTCCGGCTGTAATCCGGGAATCTTTTTTCTCTCTTCCAGGCTGATAGAAAATAAGCGCCGGGATAGGTCACTAACTTCTTCAAAGCTCAGAACCTGGCCATGAATTATTTCAGGCTTATACTCGATTAGAGCCATTTTCATAGCTGCCAAACTGGTAGCGGTTCCCCCTACCAGTACCAGAGGATGGCCGCGAAGTCTATCAATGTCTCCCAGACCATCTTCTAGCAGCTTCAGCATCGCTTCCCGGCTGAGCTGGCTTTCACTGGCCCGAACTGCCCCCAAAGGCAGTGATTTAATAAATATACTATTATCCTGCTTAAAAATTATTTCCGTACTACCGCCACCAGGGTCAACTACTACCGGATATTGTTCAAGGCTTAGACCATGTTTGACTCCCTGGTAGGTTAAGCAAGCTTCTTCCTCTCCATCTATTATGTCTATGGCCCCTGGAAAATAAGGGGTCATGATTTCCAGAAAATAGTTCCGGTTACCGGCATCTCTAACTGCACTGGTGGCTACCGCCCTCGAGGCCAGTACCTGGGATTTTTGGATAAGCTCTGTATATTCCGCTAAACACTTAAGGGTTCTTTTTATGGCTTCTTCACTAATCTTTCCACTCTTACTCAGGCCCTGCCCTAATCTGTTCTGATACAGGCCCCGGTACAGGGGGACCAAACCCTTCCCGGCAAGTATTTCTGCAATCAACAAGCGACAGGAATTAGTTCCAAAATCTACTGCAGCAAATTTCAATCCTTTTCCTCCTGCAATTACATAGTATTAAGCTTAGGCTACAAAAATAATTGCCTGTCATTAATATCTACGGCATTATTTTTAGTTACTTAAACTCCCAGTATTAACAAAAGAGCACTCCCAAGAAGTGCTCTTTTATAATTAAACTAATCCTTCCCTTAAGAGGGATTGTTCCTTCTCTTTTTTTGTTCCAGGCGGTTTTTTATGGGTTGCATGCGTTCATCGCTCTCTTTTAAAAACTTGCTTATCTTGTCATCCAGACTCATTGGTTCATTCTTAACCCGCTGATCCTGTCCAAAAGCAGTGCGCCGGTTGTAATTAGGATTAGGACGTTTGATCCGGTCGGGTTTAACTTCGACAGTTTTGGAGGACGGGGTCGCCTGCTTGATGGATAAACCAATTTTGTTTCCCGATACATTTAAAACCTTTACTTTGACCTGCTCTCCTACCTGGATAAAGTCCCTTACGTCTTTCACATAAGTGTCGGCAATTTCTGAAATATGAACGAGTCCTACTATTCCTCCGGCCAACTCAATAAACGCTCCAAAATTAGTTATGCCCTGTACTTTCCCCTCAATGATTTCTCCCGGCACAATATTCGCTTGTTCTGTAGGCATGAAAATGATAGTCCTCCTCTTATCTGATAGGTTCATTGTATTAGATGAAGCGGCCTTAGTCAATATTTATCAGGAACATTATAAGGGGACCTGCCAATTATTTAGATACCGGCATGATAACTAACTCACCCTGTTTAACCATTCCCAGTTGCTCCCGGGCTATCTTTTCTACGGTCCTAAGAGAATTGGCTTCTTGCATGGCTTTCTCCAGTTGGGCCTGCTGCTGGATCAAGCTATCTTTTTCAGCTTCCAGCCTGGCCTTGCGCTGGCTTAGATCATATACACACTTAGCCCTGGGCACAAAGGTTATCAATAAAAGGATGCCCAGAACAGCCGTAATCACTATCCTTAGCAAAGGTCTCTTTTCCTGCTCTTTATTCATCATCCTCGTCCTCACCTGCCGTTATACCTAGTACGCTTCCGGGTATTATAATCACCACTTCATATCCTTTGGACCGAGCCCGGTTAAGCAAGGTGGCAACCGTACTGGGGCTTAAATTGAGCCGGACTGCAATTTCACTGCTGCTAAACCCGGATTCTTTTAATACTACTGCTTGTTTTTCCCGAAAGCTTAATTTTTCAGCTCCGCGTATTTCTATTTTCATATTTCTCATTCATGCTCAACATTTTATCTACAAGCTATGGATAATTTGTGGATAAATTCAGTACATTATTGTTCTACACCGCTAAGTGAAAACCCTTTAAATGATCTAAATTTATTTTTCTTTTTCTTCGTCTTCTTCCTCCTTTTTCAGACGCGGGATGATTACTATTCTTTTGATACGGTAGAGGATATCTCGAGGAAAACAGTATACACCCTTAAAAAGCAACCTGGAAATAGCTAGAGTAATATCTGCCAATTTGGATACTAAAGCCGTACAACTCCGGGATAAGATTCGAAAGTAAATAATCCCTCCCACAATTAAAGCTATTAACACATAACTTCGCATTTCACCCTGGTTAATATATAACATACCCAGGAATACCAGCATAACCATCATTACCCAGAACAAGAGGTCCAGTAAATATAAGAATAATTTGGCCGCTTTAGCCTTCTTGATCAGGGTTTGATAGTAATGCAAAATTAAAGCAGCGAACAAACCCAGAATCATGGTATAAAAGAAGGCTTCCAATTGAAACCATATGCCGGGCAAAATCTTCCTCCTTAAACTCTCCGTCAGAATGTCCTCTAATTAGATACTCTAATCAACGAAAATCAATTCTACTTGGCTTTTTTACTTCTACTTAAGCAGGCGGGAGAGAATATTTTTACCTCGGGTTTTTATGTCTTTACCTTCCTTTTTGTACTGGATATTAATAATGCTTCCCTCTACTACTACCTTACCCTGCTCCAGGTTCAACATACTCACATGAAGCTCTTCTCCCTGCACATATAGATAACCCATAACTGTTTCCAAGATTATTTCTTCTTCATCAAATGTGTTGACGTTTATTACTCCTGATATTTCCATGGTCCTACGGTCTAATAACAATAAAGAATGTTCGGACATTTTATCTCCTCCACTCTGACCTTTTTAAAGCTTATTATTAAGCAGCAGCTGCAAGACTTGCTAATTAAAAATATGCTTAACAGGACCATATTTATGCTAAAGAAATAGCTTATCATAAATACAAACCCGCTTTTAGGCCTTGGGGTCTAAAAACGGGTTCTTTAAAATCTTAAGTTGGCTAAGGGCTTGCTATTGCTCCAGGACTCGATAGAGGTTTTTCGCTTCACTGGCTTTTATATTGTCTCTGATCTCAAGCACTTCAACAACGGTTTGACGTTGTCCTATATTTATAGATATGATATCTCCTTTTTTAATCAGCGTAGAAGGCTTGGCTATTCTATTATTTACCATAACTCTTTCATGCTCAGCGAAATCTTTAGCCACCGTTCTTCGTTTAATAATTCTTGATACCTTGAGGAATTTGTCTAATCTCATATTAATCTACTGCATCTTTTAAAGCTTTACCCGCTTTAAATGCTGGGACTCTGGCGGCAGGAATACTTATTTCTTCCCCGGTTTGAGGATTCCGGCCTTTTCTGGCCTGTCTATCTCTCACCTCAAAGGTTCCAAATCCAATTAATTGAACTTTATCCCCGGATTTGAGCGTGTTTTCTATGGTTGAAAAAAATGCGTTTACTACTTTTTCAACATCCTTTTTGGTCATGCCTGTCCTGTCCGCTACTTCACTAATCAGGTCGGTTTTGTTCAAGAATTATCCCTCCTTCGCTTTTTTATAATAATATGGCTATTCGCTGCTATCCTAAATTTTCCTGCTTCATTCAGAAATAATTGCTGCATAATCCCTGGATTTTTCCTATAAACCTTTAGTTTTGGCTTCCTCCCATAGTCTATCCATAGCTTCCAAACTGCATTGCTCCGGCTTAGCTCCCTTTTTAGCCAGCTGCTCTTCTATATAATTAAAGCGCCGGATAAATTTCTGGTTGGAATCCTGCAGCACTGCCTCCGGATCTATATGATACAAGCGGGATAAATTAACCGCCGCAAATAGAATATCTCCCATTTCTTCCTGTCGCTGCTGATGGGATGAGGCCTTGTTGAATTCTTCTATTTCCTCTTTAAGTTTGTCCATCGCACCTTCAGGAGAGGGCCAATCAAAACCTACCCGGGCTGCCTTCTCTTGAATCTTTTCAGCTCTCATCAAGGCCGGCAACATGGACGGTATCCCTGACAACACTGTTTTTTTGCCCTCTTTCCGCTTAAAACTCTCCCAATGATTCATAACCTCCTCACTGGACTCCAGCTGCATAGTGGAAAATACATGGGGATGCCTCTGTATCATCTTATCCGCCACCCTCTTAACTACCTGAGCAAAATCAAAATGCCCGGATCTCTTAGCCAGGGCCGCATGGAAAACCACCTGCAACAAAACATCTCCCAATTCATCCCTTAGTTCTTCCATAGATTGCTGCTTTATGGCCTCTATAACTTCATAGCTCTCTTCGATCAAATACCTGGCCAGGGATTCATGGCTTTGTTCTCTATCCCAGGGACATCCCTGAGGACTGAGCAGTTGGTCCATAATATCAAGCAGACGCTCTATTTCTTTGCCATTGCTGTTCATAGATTTAGCTAACTCCTTTCTTCATTCCCTTCTATGGTTTTTCTTTATACTTTACTCATTCTCTTAATCATATTTAAATCAAATTCTCTAAACAATAGAAGCAATATTCCATATATACCTACCCCGGCGCTTATAGCCAGGAGTGTAGAGATATGAGAATTTATATCAGCCCCTACTAGAGCAGCAAATATTATCTTAACTCCAATCCCCATTATCAAGGTAATAAAGGATAGCTTTGCCAGCCGCTTGAATTCATAGTTGATACCGGTAAGCCTCTGCAGGTAAATCAGGTTGAGCAATGATCCTACCATAAAGGCAGTTACCGTTCCTATAGCGGCACCTTGTATGTTCAAGTGTGGAATGCTAGTGAGGGTGTAATTCAAAATCACTTTTAGAATACCGGTAATTACTAAATTGCGCATGGCTATTTCCGGCCTTCCCATCCCCTGTAATCCGGCACTGGAAAGCTGAAAAGCAGCTAAAACAATACAGGAAAAGGCCAATGGCTCCAAGGGTATACCGGCTTCCGGTGTGGCATAGAGCAGATCACAAATGGGAAAGGCCAGGGTAAATAAACCGGCTGCACAGGGCAAGGATATTATCATCCCAGCCCGGATTCCATAATTTATTCTGTCTTTTAACAGCTCTTGGTCTTGACGGGCTAAGGCTTCTGATACGGCCGGAACCAGGCTGGTAGCTATGGCTATGGTAAATATGGTGGGTAGGCTGATCAATACCGCCGCCATACCCGATAATTGACCATATAAAGCAGTAGCCTGGGAGGTAGTATAATGTATGGCCATCAGCCTCCCCGGCACAATAACTGCATCCAGCATCTGTACCAGAGGCAAGACTACAGCCCCGAAAGACACCGGTATGGCCAGGGTTACCATTTCCCGGGCCAGTTGAGCTGAAGAGGTGCCGCTGTATATAAGCTTAGCAGATTTGTTTTGATGAGATGGAAAGCGCAGGTAGAAGACTATTAAAACCAGCAGTCCGGCTACTCCTCCTACCACCGCTCCAAAGGTGGCCCCTGCTGCCGAATAAGCTAATCCCCGGGGGAAAAGATAAAAGGCTAAAAGCAATACTGCGGTAACCCGAAACAGCTGTTCTAGTACCTGAGAAACAGCCGTCGGCACCATGGATTGATGCCCTTGAAAATACCCCCTGAATACGGACATCAAGCCCGATAAGAGGATAGCTGGAGCTACCGCTATTATCGGGTAATAAGCCCGGGGATCCTTTAATATCTTTTCAGCAATAAATCCAGCCGATTGCATAACCAGCAAGGTTAATATGAGACCAAAAATGAACAATATTACCAATGATACTTTAAATATTTTACGGCTGTCTCCAGTCAACCCGGCCGTTTCTTTTCTTGACACCAAAACCGAAATTGCTACTGGTACCCCTGCGGTAGCTAAGGCTAATATGGTAGTATAAATGGGATAAGCCATCTGGTATAATCCCATGCCCTCTCCTCCTAATAGCCTGGCTAGTGGTATGCGATATATTGCCCCTAAAACCTTACTAAGGGCTCCAGCGACACTCAAAACCACTGCTCCTCGGAGAAAGCTCTGCCTTTTATCCATACTTTTCCTCCCCATAGTCAATATAATATCTCCCGCCATTAGGCCGGGGCTGGTCTCTATATCAAGATGGTATCAATATACATTGTATTACTTTTACCCTTCCTGTACTAACAAATTCTCATAATGGGATAGGAGGCTACCCATTATTTGAGTAGCCGACCTTCCACCCCACCGTACCTATCGATAGGTGACGGCGGTTAAAAACTATAGCCTTGTTAAGCGTAACAGCATTCCAGTAGATAGACTGCGCCCAGGCCGGGCGCACATAAAGAAGCGATCTTATTAAATAAGACCGCTTCCTCATTCAGTAACTACTATTGTTCCATCTGTTTGGCTAGAAAGCCGGCCGCTGTTTCCGCCAGTTTTATCTCCATATCACCCAGTTTGACACCAGGCTCTTTGCTAACCAGAATTACTGCCCCAATGGGATCTCCCTGAGTTATAATCGGGGCAATAACCTGGGCTTTTAAAGTATATTCCCGATCATCGTTTTGTATAACGTGCAGGTTCTCATCATCTGGAGAATCCAGGTCATTCATTACCAAGGTAGTCCGTTCTTCCAGAGCTCTTTCAACTGCTTTGCCGATGCTCTTGCCTAGGAACTCACGCTTATTGGCTCCCGATAGTGCTATAATCACGTCTCGGTCTGCAATCATGGAAATATGGCCTATCGTTTCATGCAAGGAATCGGCATATTCTTTAGCAAAATCCCCCAATTCTCCTATGGGAGAATATTTTTTTAATATAACTTCACCTTCCCGGTCAACAAAAATTTCCAGCGGGTCTCCTTCGCGTATACGCAGTGTCCTTCTTATTTCCTTGGGGATAACAACCCTGCCTAAATCATCAATCCGTCGAACAATCCCTGTTGCTTTCAATTTACATTTATCCCTCCTTTTTTCATAATTTGAAAATGTAGTTTTCTTTCTCAGTGATAGTATATAACTGAGAATACCCTTTTATTCACTTTTTGCCATCGACGGATCAATTTTTATTTAAGCTTTAATCTTACCAGCTTAGAAATCGCAATTTTATGGCTTTTTATATACAAATTTCTGCAAAGGGATTTTATAATACATCCAGGACCTGTTGCAACTGTCTTAATGAAACCTGCCCTTCAAATTGCATTGATATGGTGTTTTCTCTATAACGACTGTTTTTCATCCCCTTGATTTGACCGCTGATATTTTTAGACAAAGGCCTTTCCAACTGTATCTCCAAGCGGTTGCCCTTTCTGCGTAAGGATTTTATATCCTTGCTGCCGGCCGCAATTCTTAATTTGGATAGTTTTAAAAAATTTTCCACCGGTCCTGGCAAGGGACCGAAACGATCCCTCAATTCACTTTTTATTTCTTCTATTTCCTCTGCTTCCTGAGCCAGCATTAATTTGCGGTATATTCTGATTTTGGTCCCGGAATCTCTGATATAGCTATCTGGAATATAATAATCCATGTCAATATCCAAGAGGGGAGTGCTTTTTTCCTCTTGCTGCAAGCCTTTTAAGCTCTGGGTTTCTCTTTCCAGCAGGCGACAATACATATCAAAACCCACCGCCTGAATATAACCATGCTGCTCAGGACCTAATATATTTCCCGCCCCCCTTATTTCCAGGTCTCTTAAGGCTATTTTTATTCCGGCTCCCAGTTCATTGAACTCCCGGATGGCATTCAATCGTTTCTGGGCCATTTCATTAATGTTTTTTTCCGGTTTATAGGTAAGGTATGCATAGGCAATTCGATTAGATCTTCCTACTCGTCCCCGCAATTGGTAGAGCTGGGCTAGACCCATACGGTCCGCCTCGTCTACAATAATGGTGTTTACATTAGGCATATCCAAGCCGGATTCTATTATGGTGGTGCAAAGAAATATGTGATAAGATCCGGCCAAAAAATCTGTGATTACCCGGGATAGCTCTTCTTCCGGCATACGCCCGTGTCCCACCCCGATGGAAACCCGGGGCAGCAGTTCCTGCAGCCTTTCCCGGACTGCGTATATATCCTGGATTCGATTGTGAACGAAAAAAACCTGACCTTTTCTCTCTATCTCGGTATGAATAGCCTCTGCTATGATGTCTTCGTTATATTCCAAAACATAGGTTTTAATGGGATACCTTTCCGGCGGCGGGGTATCAATAACGCTCAAATCTCGCAATCCGGTCATGGACATATGCAGGCTTCTGGGAATAGGAGTTGCCGAAAGGCTCAGTACATCCACCAGCTGTTTTAGCATTTTGATCTTTTCCTTTTGGGATACACCAAAACGATGTTCTTCATCAATTACCAAAAGACCAAGGTCACGAAATTTAACATCCCGGGACAGCAAACGATGAGTTCCGATGATAATATCAATAGCGCCCGCTTCCAAATCGGCTACGATTTTTTTCTGCTGGGTGGGGGAACGAAAACGGCTTAATACTTCAATGGCCACCGGATACTGCTTAAACCGCTCCCGGAAAGTATGGTAGTGCTGTTCTGCCAGCACGGTGGTAGGAACCAGAATGGCCACCTGTTTTCCATCCATTACTGCTTTAAAAGCAGCCCTCATGGCTACTTCTGTCTTGCCATAGCCTACATCTCCGCAAATCAATCTATCCATGGGTTGGCTTCGTTCCATATCAGCCTTAATATCTCTAATGGCACTCAGTTGATCAGGAGTCTCCTGGTAGGGGAAGGCATCTTCAAACTGCTTCTGCCAGGGAGTATCAGGGGAAAAAGCATAGCCGGGCTGAGCTTGTCTGGCGGCATAAAGCTTCAGCAGTTTTTCCGCCATCTCCTGTATGGATTGGGTAACCTTGCTTTTAGTCCTTTCCCAATCGCTTCCTCCCAGTTTACTTAAACGAGGCCTTTTCTCTTCGGAAGCGTGATAAGGAAAAAGCAAGTCTAGTTTATCCAGTGAAAGATACAAGCGATCAGTACCCGCATATTGCAATAATATATATTCCCTGGTTATGCCATCGGTTTCAAGCTGGGTAACTCCCCGGAATATACCTATACCATAGTTTTCGTGAACCACGTAATCTCCTATTTTCATGTTCTCCAGGAGTATCCGGTTTTCTTTTTTTTCCTTCTTTTTAACTCTTCGGTTTGTTTGTTTACCCCATATTTCATTTTCACTTATTAAGGCCACTCCCAGGGTCTGACTGATAAAACCACTGCTCAAAGGCTTGGAACTGATTTCTATTCCGCTAAGATGGTAGTCTACCAGGTCCTTTTTCAGCTGTTCCCGGCCGGCTCTGCTTTTTATGTGCAAAGAAATTCGGTAATTCTTGCTCTGCCATTCCTTCAACCTTTTAAAGAGCCGCTCATACTCATTGATAAAAAACTCCATCTCCTTCTGAGAAATATGCTCAATAATACCGGCCTTCACCGGTACAATACGGCCGGGGAAAAATGAATGATAGATAACAGACCTTTGTTCCAAAAGCTGCTGCAATTCTTGACTTTCCAGGAAAGACCAGCGTTTTAGGTCTTCAGCCTTTTCCGGAGCTTCCTTTATGGATTCCTGCCAGCGTCTGATATAGAGTTCCAAACCACTCTTTATGTCCTTGGGTTCATCCAGCATAATTCCAATGTCTGGATCAAGATAATCGAATATAGTATATTGGGTCAAGCGGTTCTCTTCCCGGGCCGGGCCGATATGAATCATGGATACCGTTTCCAGCGATCTCTGGCTCTCTACATCAAAGGAGCGAATGGAATCAATCATATCTCCGTATAATTCAAGGCGATAAGGCCGGGGCTGGCCTAGTGGATAAATATCTATAATCCCGCCTCGCTGGGCAAACTCCCCCGGACTGCTTACCGTATCCACCCGGAAATAGCCACTGACCACCAGCTGCCTTAAGACCTGCTCCAAAACCAGCTCTTGTCCCGGTTTAAGAGGCAGCAGCTGCTCTTTGATCCGTTGAGGTGATTCTAATTTATACACAATCCCACCGGGAGTAGCAATAATTATTCGACGCCTAAAAGGATGTAGAACGCATTCCTGCAGTGTGGCCATTCTCTCCTGCTCAGCCAGGGTATAGTTTTCTTTGCTGGGCACATAATCCCGGGCCAAAAACCTAAAGATCTGTTGGTGATCTATAAATTGAGCCAGGTCCTGACTCAAATCAAAGGCTTTTTCTTCTGAGGATACCAGGCAGAGCAACTTACCCTTCCGGCTGTTCAGCCACTCCTGGATGAAATAAGCCCGGGATATACCCGATAAACCGCTCAGGATTACATTTTGCTTTTGTTTCAGACACTTGTTAATTCTATCTATAATATCAGTACTGCCTATCAATCATAATCCTCCCAGCATGGTAGCAAGGCATATTCCCCGCCGACTACCATATGTCTTTCGTAAGATAAAGTATGCACAGCAAATGGTCGGGTAAGGAATCACCCGACATTTTAAGCTCTTATTCCACTTTTTGGCTTTAGCTCAGCCCTGCGGTGATAAATACTGCTCTTATATCCCTTATCTATTATACTTATTCATAGCCTGTACTATGCCTGATTTTACCCATTCAATCAAAGCATCCGCCCCTATTTGAATGGCCTCATCTATAAGGCTTTGTTCATCACTTCTAAGCTTGCTCAATACCCAGGATTCAACTGTCCACTGCTGGGGCGGTCGACCGATTCCGATACGAAGTCGGGGAAATTCCTCACTGCCTAATCGTTCAATAATGGAGGCCATTCCTTTATGTCCCCCGCTTCCACCTGCAGGCCGGAGCCGAATTCGGCCCGGCTCTAGATCCATATCATCATAGGCCACTATTAACTGGGACAGCTCTTGCTTGTAAAAGCGCACTAAAGGCTGTATTGCCCTGCCGCTCAGATTCATATAGGTGAGGGGCTTGACTATCAGTATCCGTTCTCCATTTATTCTAAGATGCCCGATTATTGAATCAAATTTGCATTCTTCTCTATCAATGGAGTATCTTCGGGCCAGTTCTTCAATCACCCTATATCCCATATTGTGCCTGGTGTCCCGGTACTTTTGACCCGGGTTGCCTAATCCAACTATAATTTTCATTTTTTTACTACCTCTTGTTGCTCTGCTTCTTATAGATTATTATACCAATGCTGGCAAAACTATCCCAGGAATAAATAAAAACCCCGACCAGCGGGGTTTTTATTAAAGGGTTTAGCCTATTCCTGAACTGCTTCCCCCTCGGATCCAGCTCCTTCGGTTTCCGGCTCCACCTCTGCTTTAGTTGGAGCTAAAACCGAACAAATTAAGCTTTCTTGGTCTTCATTTACTTCCACTCCCGGCGGGAGGACTAAGTCACCCACCATTACCCGATCACCTATTTCCATCAGGCTTACATCTACACTGAATACTTCCGGTAAATCTTGAGGCAGGCACAACACTTCTACTTCTTTAAGCTCAGTCTGTAATACCAGGCCTTTCTGAATAAGCTCTTCTTCTCCTGCTATGGAGATTCCCACCTTACTGCTTATCTTTTCTGACCTACTGACAGTGAAAAAATCTATGTGAATAATATCTCCACTTAGAGCTTGTTTTTGAACCTCCCTGATCAAGGCCATTAAAGGCGGCTTTTTCCCATCTATCTCCAGATTAAATATGCCTCTGGTTCCATGGCGGCCCATTTTTTTGTAGAGTTCCCGTCGATTTACAAATATCAAGGTGGGCTCTTCCTGCCCGTATACTATAGCAGGTATCAATTCTTTTTTCATCATTTCCCTGAGGTATCCTTTGGTCTTCTTTTCCCTGGTTCTGCATACCAAAGCACTTTCTGAAGTCACGATATCACCCCTATTCTATAAGTTATGTTTATATTAACAAATCTGCCATGTTCTTTATTATAACATTAACTTATATAGCTGTCCAAAAGGCCTAAGCTTCAAATAGTTTACTAACCGATAGATCCTCATGAATTCTTAATATGGCTTCCCCTACCAGGGGAGCTATGGATAGAATGGTCATATTATCCAAGATCTTGCCTTTTTCCAAAGGGATGGTATTGGTTATGACTATTTCTTTAAAAGGAGCTTTCTCCAAGCGCTCCAGGGCCGGTCCGGAAAATACCGGATGGGTGCAACAGCCAAAAACCTCCCGGGCACCTTTTTCCATCATTACTTCGGCCGCTTTGCAAATGGTACCGGCGGTATCAATAATGTCATCAATAATGATTACTGACTTGTCCCTCACATCTCCAATAACATTCATGATTTCTGAAACATTGGGCTCCGGTCTTCTCTTATCTACAATGGCTAGGGGAGCCCCTAATTTAGCCCCTAAATCCCTGGCCCTGGTAACTCCCCCCACATCGGGGGATAAAATTACCGGATCCGCATTCAAGGTTTTGCTTTTAAAGTATTCTCCAATAGTGGGTACTCCCGGTAAGTGATCAACCGGAATATCGAAAAAACCTTGGATTTGATAAGCATGCAGGTCCACGGCTACTACTCTCTGGGCTCCGGCCTCTACAATCAGGTTGGATACCAGCTTGGCCGTGATGGGATCCCTGGCTCTGGTTTTACGATCCTGGCGTCCATACCCGTAATAAGGAATTACCGCATTGATTCTTGAAGCAGATGCCCTTCTAAAGGCATCAATCATGATTAAGAGTTCCATTAAGTTTTCATTAACCGGGGTACAAGTGGGTTGGACTACAAATACGTCAACTCCTCGCACACTCTCATCAATAGCACAGCTAATTTCCCCATCTGAAAATCTGGATACCTTGGCATTGCCTACTGGGATACCAAGATATCTTGCTATTTCAGCAGCTAAAAGCGGGTTGGCATTGCCAGAAAATAGCTTCATCCTCCACCTGGATGCTTTCATTTCGTAAACTACCTCCTAATATTTACTTGTCGTCCTTATTAGCACGTTTTTTTAAATTCTTTTGCTGAGCGCGTTCCACGGCCAGAGTATCGGGGGGAACATCATGAGCAATAGTAGACCCGGCACCTATGGTAGCGTTTTGGCCTACTCTTACTGGAGCCACTAAATTGGTGTTGCTGCCGATAAAGGCTTTATCCTCAATAATAGTCATATGTTTCTTTTTTCCATCGTAATTACAGGTTATGGTTCCGGCTCCTATGTTAACTCCTTGCCCTATTATCGCATCACCCACATAGGCAAGATGCGGAACTTTACTGTTAGCACCGATAATGGATTTCTTTATTTCTGCAAAATCTCCCACTTTAACATTATCATGGAGTTCGGACTCCGGTCTTAAATAAGCATAGGGTCCAATGTTGCACCCATTTCCTATTTTTGCTTCATTTATCCGGGAACTTTCTATGCTAACCCCATCTCCAATGGAAGAATTACTAATTCGACTAAAAGGACCTATCTTACAATCAGAACCTATACGAGTAGCTCCCTCAATGATGGTAAAGGGCAGTATAATAGTGTCAGCTTCTATTATTACGTCCTGATCTATAAAGGTCGATGAAGGATCAATTATACTTACTCCTTGCCGCATGAGTTCTTGATTTTTCCTCTTTCTCAATATCTTCTCCACATAGGCTAATTGAACTCTATCATTTACTCCATAAATTTCCTGGGCATCATCCAATTTAAGTATTTCCACCCTTTGTCCTTGATTTTTTATCATTTCCAACACATCGGTTAAATAATACTCTCCCTGGGCATTGGAGGTATTGGTCTGATGCAGCAGTTGGAAAACTCCCGGGGCTTGAAAACAGTAAATGCCGGTATTGATTTCTTGAATGGCTTTTTCTTTTTCACTTGCATCCTTTTCTTCCACTATTCTAGCAAATGCACCTTTATCCTGCCTGATTATTCTGCCATATCCGCTGGGATGGGCTAAATCAGCTGATAATACCGTGGCCTGGGCTTTTCTTTGCAGGTGATAATCAATTAATCCGCGCAAGGTACCAGGCCTCAACAAGGGGGTGTCTCCAGCTAATACCAAAACCGCCGAATCGGAATCAATATATTTCTCAGCCTGCAAGAGGGCATGCCCGGTTCCCAATTGCTGTTCTTGAATCACGAATTCCACTTTTTTGGAAGATAACAAGGATTGTACCACTTCCCGGCCATGACCAACCACTACCTTAATCTCATCTATTCCAGCTTTCTCAACTGCTTCCACAATATGCACTATCATGGCCTTCCCTGCTGCCTGATGAGCCACCTTGGGCAAGCTGGAACACATTCTCACACCTTTGCCGGCAGCTAAAATAACTGCAGCTACTTTCATTACCCTCACCTTCTTCTATAGACTCGTTATTAAATTTAGCTCTTTCCTCAATGAAGCTAAGCTTAACCCACGTAACAGGAGGACGACTATCTCACCAGGGGATACCCTAAGCCCCCAGGGACGCTTATTTAGCTAATTCCGTGAGGCTTCGGTGGGGACCCATCCGGGGTGAGCTTGGGCGCCTGGCTCCAAATCTTATGCTGCTTAAAAGGGAGCAAACTATAGGAATTTGACCTCTTTAGTTGAATTACATTAATATATTACCATACCTGCCATCGGCATTCGAGGAAAAGCTATGCTGCTCATATTCTATCCGGACCCTAGATATTTCTCGGCTAATTCCAAATCGCTTAATTTATCCACGTCCACTCCTACTTCAGCATAATTGGAAATTATACCCCGTCCCTTTATTTTCATTATTTCGTAAAATCTTTTTTCTACCATTGGAATACTGAGCCTTTTTAATAAATAATTTAAAACCAGGCGAAAGCCAAAAAGCCTTCCCATGGCCACAGGATTCTTTCTTCTCATGGTTAATTGCAGGGCCATATCTAAGGCCGGCTCAATCATCCGGCTACGCATTAAAAACAGGTTGCCCCCGGTAAACACACCCTCCTTTAATTGTACATAGGTACGTAAAACCCCAGGGAACTTTTTTTCGTTTATTTCTTTGCTGGTCAGGGCATAAAAAAAATCCCCTTCCCTGCTTTCCGCTTGCATAATAAAATCTTCAATAGCTTCACTGCTGATAAAGGGAATATCAGTAGGCATAACTAAAATACTTTCGCTAATCCCCTTCTCCTGCAATAATTGTATGGCATAGGATAAGCTCTCAATGGCATTGTCTCCGCTGGGGACAAAAAAAAGCATTTCATCTTCGGGGATTATTTTTTGTAGTTCTTCCATGGGACCACTTATAACTATCTTTCGTATTGATGGGCATTGCCGTAAAGCCTTATAAACATACAAAATCATAGGCTGGCCGGCAATCATAATAAAAGCTTCATTGTCATATGCTGCAGCAGCTCTCAGCTCCTCACAGATTCTACCTCCGGCCAGTATCACTGCATCGTAAACCATCACTTTTCTCCTTATCTGGGCAGGCCTTCTCTTTTTAACGACTCCATCAAGATGTTCTCAGCATTTTCTATATGGTCCTGGGCCATTTGCCTGGCTAATTGGGTATCTCGGGCTTGGATAGCCTCCACAATCGCGCGGTGTTCCTGCATGGACTGCTGCATTCGGCCTGGCACCGACAAGGAAGTGGTTCGACAGCGTTGAATCTGTTCCCGCAGATTGCTAATGATTGCGGATAGTCTCTCATTGCGGCTAGCCTGATAAATAAGTTCATGGAAGCGGGTATCTACATCCACCAATTTTTCCATGTCATTATTGGCAATAGCCTCCGCTTTTCCGGCTAGATGTCTTTCCATTTCATCCAACTCATCGTCGGTAATCCTTTCCGCTGCTAAAGCTGCCGCCAATCCTTCCAAAGCCGCCCGTATCTCAAAGACATCAGCTATATCTTTAAAGGAGATATCGGCTACATAGGCTCCTTTCCTGGGTATCATGACAATAAAGCCCTCTAATTCAAGTTTGCGCAAGGCTTCCCGGATAGGGGTACGGGAAACCCCCAGTTCTTCTGCCAATTGGATTTCCATTAGTCTTTCCCTGGGTTTTAGATTTCCGTTAATAATAGCTTCCCGGATGGCATCCAATACCAACTCCCGCAAAGGTTTGTAGGAGTCAAGGTTAACCGGCACCAGTCGCTTAGATTCCATTAGCATAATCACCTCCGCCATAAGATGAAACCAAATAGCTTTCTGAATAATTCTGTTTCATTGCTTGTCGGGCTCGCTGGGCGGCCTGGAAAGATTCAAAAATGCCGATTACGGCAGGACCGCTACCTGACATAAGCGCTTTTAAAGCCCCCATAGCCTCCAATTCCTCTTTTATTGGTATGATTTCCGGTTTTAGAACACAACTCACCGTCTCCAATACATTTTCACAGCTCTTGGATATTGCTCTAATATCATATAGCTTCCAGGCCTTGATAAAAGCTTGTAGATCCGGAGAGCTCTTAAGCAATTCCAGCTTAAAGTTCTTATATACTTCAGCGGTAGACAGCTGGAATTCAGGTTTAACCAAGACCATATAAGGGATTATCCGGTGGGGCAACGGGCTTAATATCTCCCCCCGCCCTTTGGCTAAACAACTTGCTCCCATTACCGTTTGCTCTTGCTGAGAACTACCCCCATCATTGATGCTTATCAGCGGATGACCTTGCAAACAAAAGGGGACATCTGAACCGATCTGAGCAGCCAGCTGAACCAGTTCTTCCCCGGCTACATTATAATTATATAGAATATTAAGACCTTTTAATACTGCGGCAGCATCAGTACTCCCCCCGGCCAGGCCTGCTCCTACCGGAATATTTTTCTCAATAAAAATGGCTGCACCTTCACCCTGGCCATATTTCTCCAATATCAATCGGGCTGCCTGATAGGCTAAATTGCCGGCATCGTCAGGTATATAAGGGCTGCTGCTCTTTACTGTAATCCCATCATCAACCTGGATATTGATTCGATCCACCAGGTTGATCTGATGCATAATACTTTCCAACTCATGATAACCATCATTGCGTTTACCCTTTACATCCAAGAAGAGGTTAATCTTGGCCGGAGCTTCAATAACTAAAGTCTTCATTGCTTTCTCCTGTTTTCTAAAATTATATATTTAATCCGGCTCAAAAACTACCCGCTCTCAAAATTCCTGGGATGCCATTTTTTAATAGAATCTGGACTACCGCTACTCCTTCCCCAGCTTAGCTGATGCTTATTTAAGCACCCTACCCCACCAATAAGAAAAGGAATAGCAACGGGGCTATTCCTTTTCTTTAAGCGACTTAGTTTTTTTATTGGCTGGAGAGCTTAACTTTTACTCCTTTTGGCAATAATTCCAGACATTTTATGCTGACCTGGGCTTCCTCCCGGCGGTCAAAGCTTAAGCCCTGATCTGAATCCGACACCATACACAAGGGAGGAAATAATACACACCACCAATTCTTGCCCTGACCTTCACCTATGGTAATCCTCAAGGCCTGGTATTCACCTGCGGGAAAGACCAAATTGCCATAGCTCTTGGTAGGAAAAGGGTATTCTCCCACTTTTACTTCTACCGGGTAGTTATAGCCTTGTCTGGCAATTACCTCCTGGGCGGTCTCCTTTATCAGCGGGATATGGTTTTGGGCTAATTCTATGGCCTGCTCAATATCCTGTTGCTGGGAAAATTCTTTCGTTAATAGCTTTACTATTTCATTTTTAACCGCTATTTTTAGAGCTTGGTCTTCTATACTATCACTGTTGGCTATAACATGAAGCCTGAATACACTATCCTGCAGCCCTTTATTTTCCGCGTGATAGTAGCTGCCGCCTAAAAAGACCAGTAATAGGGCTATTATGGATACGATAATCTTCTTCAAAGCACTTCCCCCTTCCCTGCTATAATTATTCCCTTCCGCCATTTATCTAAACCACTCATAAGTTAAAATCCTTTTCTCCCAATGGCGGTCAAATCCAATCAGCAAGTTCTGCTTCTCATTCTTTCCCGGGCTTCATAATTTATACCCAACAATATATGCTAAAATACAAGATCATAATTTATCTAAATTAAATCACAAAAGGACTCGAGGTGAAGAGGGAACGGTCCTTTCTATCACCTCCAGTCCCTTGTTGACCAAGTCATCCTTATTTTTCCTGTTTGCCCTCCTGTCTGGCCAGATATTCACGGATTATCATTCTGACCAGAGCACTTCTGGAAATCTGGTTATCCAGGGCTAAACGTTTTATTTCATTTACCTGACTCTTGGTAAGGTAAAAAGTTGCATGTTCAAACTTATCCGTAGCCATTTTAACCCCCTCCCTGCCGTATATACTGCTACTTCGGCTGATAGTGCTTCCTAATGGATATTATATGTAGTTTTCTAAGGGTCGGTTACTTAATTGTTCTATTTTAATCCTCTTTTTAACTCTGGGATAAGCTTTTGCATGGCCAGTCTACCTTGTTTAATAATAGCCCGGGCTTGATCAATACCATCCAGGGGAACTTCTTCCACCCCGGGGAAAAGCAAGATATCGGCAAAGATCTTTTCTTCCGTGTCAGAGGTTTCATAGGTTAAAATATTGATGGTTCGGGATATAATTTGAGGTAATCCTGCCACCGGCTTATTATACTCTCTTTGGCCTAAATTAACCGCTAGAATATATTCGGCTCCCATTAATTTCTGAATCCAAACCGGAACCATGGTTTTTACCCCTCCGTCAACCATCTGCCGGCCATGGAAAAAGCGGGGTACAAAGGTAGCTGGAATAGAACTGCTGCAACGTACCGCTTCGCTGAGCAGGGCATTGTATATTATTATGCACCGGTGACTGCCGACTATATTGACGCTGTTGGTAAAAACCACCTCCAAGCCGCTATTAATATCACAGGCTATTATACTTAAAGGAATCTTTATCTGACTCAGGCTCCTGCCGTCACTTAACTGGTATATCAGCCTTTCCAATTTGCATCCTTTAATAATACCGTTTAGCTGAGCTTCTACTCCTGGAACCAAAAGAGAAAGCAAATATTTAATAAATCCACTGATATTATAGTCCAAGTAATCCGATGGTTTTAATCGCAAGGCTATGGCTTCCAATTCATAAGCTGATATGCCGCAGGCATACAAACCTCCAACAATACTTCCTATACTGGTACCCGAAATCATGCTGACTTTAATATGATGATCTTCCAAGACCTGCAGAACCCCAATATGGGCTAAACCACGTAGTCCTCCGCCCCCCAAAGCTAGGCCCAGGCTTTTCATTCCCATCCCTCCACTGAGCTAAAAACAGGCGGATCCTTTGGATATGCCTTTATATATCCTTTAGAAAATCCGCCTGTTAACTAATTTTTTGGAGCATCCTGCTCCAACCCTGCTTATATTCAACGATTACACTTCAGCACCATAAATCTGGAAATATTCTTGATATTCTCACTATTCTGCTGCTTCAACTCATTCCAAAAGCGGCTGTATTCACTATGAGTACTTTCTTTCCGGTAGCTGTCTATCTTTTGGTCCAGGCTGCGATGAATAGCCAAAATCTCTTCCAAGTGGTTTCGCATGGTATTCTTTTCTTGTCTGTTTATTCGTATTTTGCCGGTCATAATGTACTTGGCCTCAACTCCTTCAATAGGTCAATGCCCGGTCGAGTGATGCCGGGCATTTGCCAGCTCTGGCCTACTTGACCTGAAATCCTTCCGGTTCCAGCTCTCCATATACTATTACGTCGTGCATCTTACCTAATTTATCTATAATGTCTACAAAAACCCTAAGTCCGATACAGGTTCCGCGTACTGGAGAAGTTAAATGGCATGGGTTATGATGATCTTCGCAATTGCCCTTGATATCGAAGTCAAAGGTCCAATTTCTCAACACAATTTCAGAATCCTCAATTTCTTCTCTGAATTCCTCCACGGTTAAAGGTGGATCAAATTCATCCAGCTCTATAGCTTGATCATATTTATCTGTTACCGTTATCAACTGATATTCATTGTTCACTATGACTAAGAGTATCACTTCGAATTCTATAAAGATTCTAACTTTGTTCATACCCAGTTCTTCATACGCTTGAATAACCTTTACTTTAATATCGTCTACAGTAGATATTTTGCCTCCAACTTGTTCATCAGGTACGCAAAACATGGTATCCAACACTTTTACTTGTCTCTCAACATATTTGGCCTTTATTACTTTGGCCCATAAGTCTAACATACAACCTTCCGGAAATTCGCATTTAAGTTCAGCCATGCTGCTCTCCCCTCCTTTTATCTAATCTATATTTTTATTTAGTAGAAATTTGTAAGTTCAAATTCCTAGGATATACTATGAAGCTAGGGTCCATAATGTGATTACTCTACTGTTTTTATTCATATAATTTATACTGCTGTCCATCATAAACTATAGCTGCTTCATTACATGAGTACATTCCAAACGTCCATCACAGTATATATGGACCCCCTTTTGCCGGGCTGATTCACAAAATCCGATGTCTTCTGCTCCGTTTCTTGCCCCATAGCGAACCCCCAGTTCGCTTATTACTTGCCGTTTAATTAAATAAGCAGCCCCGGTGCAATCAACTCTAAATAATCTGTCCCGGGGAAAATTGCGAATATGCAGGTAATGCCCCCTATCATCTCGATGGAGGACATTATAGCAAGACTCATCTCCAATCACTGCACCATTACAGACCAGACAGGAGACAATATCGCATTGGTTGTTTATTAAAGCCCTTAAGCTATGAGGAGGTACTAAAATATCACTATCCACTGAAAATAGATACTCACAATCACTACGCAGAAACTCCATCAGCAGGAGGTTGCGAAGATAGGCCAGACGCTTAAAACTGTACTGACCCCTTTGATGAGGCGTATTGCCGCCATTATTTTCTACTAAGTAGACCTGCCCCGGGTACTTATGAGCAAAGTTCCCGAGAATATCCGGAGTACTATCCTCACAATCATTAACTATAAAACAGTAGATTATCCTTTCCCGTGGATAATCAAGGGCCTCCAAACTCTGCAAATATGCAGGCAAGATCCAGGCCCGGTTACGAACCGGACAGCCGATCATTACTTTGCGCTCCATCCCAATCCCTTTCTATAATTAACCGCTTTCTTAACCACTAGTCTTTTTAACTGCCCTGAGCCCCGCTTATATCCCCAGTTCCCCCAGGATGATTGGTACTTGCTGCCTCGACGCTTGATGGGAAGGCCATATACCGGCCTATTAGGAATTCTCGGCAGATAATCCCAATGACTGTATTTATCTTCAGGTATTCCCCGTAGCGGTGAAGCAGCGGCAAGACTTAATCGGCTGGCTACTTTAACCCGGCTACCAGACAGCGCATGGTGGTATACAAAACCATTATCAGGCCTACTCAGTCCCTCCCAGTTGCTGTTGGATATGATCTCATCTTCAATCCATACCGGGGTAGGATCTGCTGCCAGTTCCCGGCGCTCCAATTCCTCTTTAATTATTTCTATCACCGTTTGGGCTCTTTGCATCCAGGAATTCTCCTGGGCTACCTGTTGTCGCTGCTGTTTTTTCTCTGGAGTATCCTGATATAAAGCTCGCTCTATATTGCGCAAAAAATCTTCCCGGGTTTCCGAGTATAAAACCAAATCTCCGTGTTTCCTGGCTTCCGGCAAAGCGGTGGCTACAACCGGCAAACCTACTGCCATGTATTCCCACATTTTGATAGGGTTGACGGATTCCGTCATGCTGGTATTTTTGAAAGGAATGATTCCTACATCAAAGTTTCTGGCATAAGCGGCCAGTTTTTCATAGGGTTTGAATCCCAGCCAGTGAATATTGGGCCGCTGGGGCACCTGGGAGATGTTATACAGGGGGCCGATTACAATCAGATTACAGTGGGGAAAGCTATCGGCTACCGCTGTAATCAAATCCAAATCGCACCAGCTGGCCACTACACCGATATAGCCTATTATAGGTTTTTCAATACCTGCTATATCACTGTCTGCTTCCTGATAATCCCGATTGTTCTTACCCGAAAAATAATCATAATCGCAGGCATTGGGCAAGAGATATACTCGGGGATTTAAGGCTTTTGCCATCTGATACAATTTATCAGATGCAGTAAGTACCAAATCCGCACTGCTAACTGCCCGGTAATAATTGGGCCTCCAGGATTCGAATTCTTCACTGGGTTCGTCTACACTGTCAAATATCACCAGCTCTGGATTGTATTGTCTCACCATATCGACATGGGCGGCAGAAGTATAATATACTATGGGCTTGGAGTTGCCCAGAAAAGGAGTGGGATCCACCTGATTAAACAGGTAAAAAAATTCATTTAGTTTTCTGATACCGGGTTTGTCTTTAGAGTAAATGCTGCTGTTATTAAGAAAAAAGGCTGGTATCCCTAATTCAGAAAAACTCCGCATAAGGTGCTGTGGCCGCTGAATTAGATAATGGTATTCAAGGGTGGGTGGATATAGAATACAATTGATATGAGCCAAATTTTTACCCCCTGACTGTGGTTTACTGCTGGGGTGATAAGCTACATAATAGACCAGCTGACAAGCTGCTATAGTCCTGTATCAATCGAAAAAGCCCATACAGGACCTGCAGTGAGACTGGAAAGGTTTAAGCTCAGCCCCGCAGTCAAGTTGTCAAACTGCGCATTTTATATATGCTATGCAGCTACTGACCCGGAGGTGCATGGAGCTGACTACTTATGGATGCTGAACCAGATAGTGCTAGTTATGGACACTTAAGCCCTTCTGGAGTTTTATAATCGTGTTGCTCCTGGAGTTGCTGAGTATCACCCGGGGAGAAACCTGATTTCTACGCATAATCTGAGTTAGGCTCTCTTGGATAGCCCGGATACGGACATGATAAGTATGTTTACTATATACCTCCTGCTGCCCTTGTTGTGCTATCTTTTTTCTCAATTCAGGATGGGTCAGATAATATTTTATCAAATCCCGGGTTTCTTCCGGGCTTCGTGACCAAACCAGATGGTAATGGTTCTTAAACAAGCGTTCTATAGACCGGGTCCATTGAGTTAAATAGAAACCTGCACAACCCAGAATCTCAAAGGTCCTCATGCTCATCATAGTATCTGAATCAGCAATAGAATGTACCCCCAAGACAATAGCTGAGGAAGTACATACTACCGGAAGCAGGTGATTAGGCAGGTAACCTCCATACTGCTCCGGCGCCAGCTTTAACTCCACCTCTGGCTCCAACCACCATTGGTTGCCATAAACCTTCAGCTTAAAGCCTTCCCCAGCAGGTTTTAATATATTATTCAGGCCTTGCCGGCGATCTTCATGATAATCATAATAATTACCCACGAAAACCAATTCATGGGCATACCTGGAGTCAGCCGGAGCGGCATAATGAAATCGAGGGTGACAGGCAAACAGCATCTCTTGAGCTTCTATTCCCCACCTGGCATATTCTGCTATGGACTCTTTGCAGGGAGTTAATACCAGAGATGATTTTAAGGCATAGGGGATGGACAGATGATAAGAACTGGGATCTTCGATAGCCCAGTAAACATGGGGAATTTTCCTATCACTCAATAAAGGAAAAAGTTTCTCCATGCGATTAATTCCGCCGTCATTAAATACCAGATCTGGCTGGAAGGTATCTATAGTCAGACCCAGGGGTTCATCCAGGTCTATATTGATGTACTTGACCTGGTACCCCAAATCGGCAAAAGCTGGTCCTATACCACGGGTTATTATGGGAGCGGAGTTAACAAAGAGTATTTTTATCTTCACCAGCTCCTTTTTAAGCGCTTTTGTTAAATTACCTTATTCAAAATATCACCGGGGTGTTACTAGCCGGGAAAGAGCGCGGGGGACTCCATGAGGATAGGTGTTTCAGCTAACCTAAAAAGTCAGAAAGGGGGGTGCGGACATTATGGGTTAGCAGTAACAGATAGGCCACAATAATTAACATCTCTAGATCCAATTCTGGGTTTAAAGACGGTCTGCTGCTAAGCAAAGGTAAAATAATAAGTACATGAAAATAATAATATCCCGCCTTAAAGCGGGATAAATTAAAGGCCAAAGATTAACAGGACTATGATCAGCAAATGACTAAAAACAATAAACCGCATGACCCCCCATGCGGTTTATAAGTATCACTTCTTTGAGTTATATTACATACTGGCTGAAGGTATACGTATTTCCAAGTTTTGCTGGTCATATACAAATAGCTCTACCGTCTCGGTCAAGACATCGGCATAACTGTAAGAAACTCGACGCTCGACTTTTCTCTCATCTATTTTGATAACAAAAATATTGGGGTATATCGATTCGAGTACCCCCTCTTTTTCAATAATACGGTTTCTACCCCGATTAGCTTTCAGCCTTATCTTGCTACCAACAAATGATTCTAAATCTTTCTTTATATCTGATATGGCTCTTGGAGAACTCACTTTACCACCTTCTTTCTTTTATCCCGTTAATTTTATAACAAAAACATAAACTTGTCAAGTTTAAATATAATAGTATATAAAAAAATACTGTCATTGTCAACCAATAAATATGCTCACCCATTATTATCTTTCTAAGCTTGCAGGCCAGTTTTCAGCAATTCGAATAAAGTCTTCCAGAAGAAGGGATTCGGGCCTGCTGTTAATATCTAAGCCCAGACTTTCCAGATAGCTGCGGATTATCTCCTTATCTGCCCTGAACTCTGCCCAACACACATTCAATATGGTTTTTCTACGCATCTGGAAAGCTCTTCTAAGCAAAGACTTAAACCCTAATTCATTCTTAAGCTGCCGTGCTGGTCTATGAAGTTGGATTTTTATCAGGGCGGAATCAACTTCAGGGGCTGGGTAAAAGCAGTTACGGGAAATGTCCATCAGATATTCTACCCGGGCATAATACTGCAGCATAAGGGTCAAGAGTCCATAATCTTTGGAATTAGGCTGAGCTTTGATCCTTTGTGCCAACTCCTTTTGTACCATGAGCAAAGCATATTCCAGATGGGAACCCTTCTCCAGGAGTTGGAAGATTATGGGGGTGGTAATATTATAAGGTATATTGGCACAAACTTTATATCCCCTCTGCTTATCCCATTCAAAGCTCCGGCTCAATTCCTGCTCCAAGTCCAACTTTAGTACATCAGATATTATAATATGGCAATTCTTATGGCCGGCCAGGGTTTCGCTTAAGATCTCCTGCATGGCTGAATCAATTTCTACGGCCAAAACTCCCCGGCTGCGAGTCGCTATTTCCCGGGTTAGAACCCCTATCCCAGGACCTATTTCGATTACTAAATCCTGGGGCGTTAATTCAGCAAATTGGATAATTTTATGTAAAACGTTCTTGTCCACCAAAAAATTTTGTCCCCACTTTTTGTGGGGATGTTTTCCATAACGATTTAGTATCTTCTTGATTTCTGTTCTAGACCATAGTTTCAAAGGCTTTACCTCATTTTTATATAAGTTAATCATTGCGGGCGACTGCAGGCCGCCCTGAGCATGAATATGGATATCGAGCCTGTCCTTCGCACCATTAAACAACAATATTATTATACTAAAAAACCAAAACAAGGACACGATTCACTGGTAATCCAGATAAAACCGTGTCCCTATTCAGTCATTCTTATCTAGGATTGGTGCTTAAGCTGCGAGTGAGCCGATCTAAATCTCTCTGGATATTATCGGCCGAGGTTCCTTTTCTCATGGCATCATTAACACTATTGATTTCTTTTATTATTCCGCCATCAGTAGTGAACAAAACCTGGCTTACTCTGCTATCTGCATTTTTAATTTTCTCTTCCACCATCCGTAGGATTTCTCTTTGATCGCTGGCGGCAGTTTTGCTGTCAAATACCAAGCCTACCATGACCACGAAATTATTGCTGATGCTAGTACCGGTTCTACCGGCAGAACCAGGAACTTCTTGATCAACGGGCATTCTCTCATTACCCATCCGCTGATCCTGACTGATCCCGGTTCTATCATTGGTGGTTCCCGGAGAGGTCATGTTGTCACCGTCTAATTTCTGATTGATTCTATTATTAGTGCTTCCCGGAGTGGGTCTATTATCGGCATCGTTATTAATAACACCTAATTCCGCGTTGTTTTGATTAGCGGCTGAAACCGCCACCGTAGCGTCTCTTACCCCCGGAACCTGTTCAGCTAATCTTTCAAAGCGATCCGCCATATTATTGGTATCCTGGAATTGCATATTGTTAGTCTGATTCTGCTGCTGAGGAGTTGCAGGCTTTCTCTCAGCTACAGGCTGGCAACCCATAATCATAATACTAATACCTAGTATCAATGCCACTGAAATTACTGCTCTTCTCATATTATCCCTCCTATGATAGATAATTATGGTTAACTACCCTTTAATAGGCCGGATTATTAGAACCAAATTGCCGCCCCAATTCTTTTATGGTCATCTGGTGCTTGGCTATAGGCTCTCCTTTTATAATTCCCGCCGCCACATCATTTATCTTCTTAACTAACTCAGGATCAGATGTTACCAGCACTTGTGAGATGCGTTTATCCGAAGCCTTTAATTTTTTTTGCACCTCAGCTTTAGTCTGTGCTTCATCAACCTGATTGTTGATACTTATACCCAACATAACTATCATTCCGCTAATATCAGCATCAGATGTATCTGGGTTTGCTTTCCCGCCGGTTTCCCTATTGCTGGAACTTCGGGTGCTATCAGCTAGAGTTACCTCAGATATTACAACGGTAGCCTTTTGTACTCCTTTCACTTCCGTAGCTAATCTGGATAAACGATCAGCCAATACCCGGCGTTCGCTGGCGCTAATACTGTCCCTGTCCCTGTCCTGGGATTCCAGCGGCTTTCTCTCGGCTGACTGGCATCCTATTAATAATACCCCCAATAAAAAGATAAGCAGGAAAAAACCAGCCCTTCTATACATTCAACATCACCTCCTTTGCTATAATTTTTGTTATTTGCTCATATTAAAAACGAGGGAATGAATGGCAAAAAAAAAGCTCGGCCGGAAAGCCGAGCTTACTTGTCTAAGCTGCTAATTCAAGACATATACTTTTACCATTCGTTTGCCCCAGGAAAGACATTGAGATTTATCTTCCATAAAAAGGTCAATGCGGTTTCCTTTTATGGCTCCGCCAGTATCAGCCGCAGTGGCATAACCATAACCTTCAATATATAGCTTGGTACCTAAGGGAATCACGCTGGGATCAACTGCCACCAAACCCACTGCCGGCTTCATGCCGCAGGAGGTATTGCGCCCAGTATAGGTATAAGCTGAAGCAGTCATATAACAAGCGCGGTCAAAGTTTAAGTTTAATCCCCCTCTGGAAATAGAGGTGATAGTTCCCATAGCTACCACCGCTTTTATTGGAGGCACTTTAGTTTCGCTATCCACAACTTTACGATTAACTTCTTTTCCATTGTGGTAAGTGATGTTTACAGTATTAACAGCAACCCCTGCCTGGCCTGTTTTTAGGGTTCGGCTCAATCCCTTTTCCAGGGTATTATCGCTTATTCTCTCAGTCTCATAAGGAATTTTCTCTTCTATTTGCACTTGCTGCTCTGTTACCTGGATAACCTCTATCACTTGATCAGGCACGGTCTTTTCTACTGCCTGGGTTTTAATAATGTCTTGAGGTCCCAGTTTGAAACCAGCCAAGGCAATGGCTTCTTTAACCGGTATAGGAGTAGTAATAATTTCTTTTTCTTCTCCGGCATATATAACAGTAAGCTTATGGGCCCTGATAATTTCTATACTTCCATTTCTGCTGATTATTGAGTCCAGGGAAGGGGTCACCTTATCATGAGGGCCTAATATGATCTCCTGCTTTTTCAGCACTTGATCTACCGTCTGGTTACATAATACCCGGGTTTCAATCCTATCTCCATCAACAACAATGGCAACTGGCTTTAGTAAGGCATAAAACATACTGACCGCCAACAATATAGCAATACCTGCCATACAGGCATATTTCAGTTTAATGCCTTTTTTGTCCTGCATAGTATGCATAATTCTCCTCGCTTTCTACTGGCCGTTTAATACTTATGAAAGGCCGACAGTAATCCCATACTCCAATAGTTAGTTGCAAAGGGTTAATAACTGTCCCATGGTTTTCTAGTAATTATTATCCTTTTTAAAATATTTTATGCCTCTCACAAATAATAGGTCTGCAGAAATAAAGCAGTAGGCTTAAGCAATTTCTCCTAAAATCTTACTATTTAGGTAAACTTTTGACAATACTTGCTTTCTAAGCATCTATTCTGAAGACTTTTCGGGCGTTATTGCTGGTTATTCTTGCTATCTCTTCAAACTTCATCCCTCTTAGTTCTGCCAGCTTCTGAGCCACCAGTTTTACTTGAGCTGGCTCGTTGCGTTTTCCCCGAAAAGGCTCCGGGCTTAGATAAGGGCAATCGGTTTCGATTAAAATGCGGTCCAGAGGAATTTTCTGGGCCACTTCATGAGATTTCTTGGCATTTTTGAAGGTCAAAGGCCCGGCAAAAGATATATAAAAGCCTTCCTTAATCAGTTCCAGAGCCAGAGGAGTATGCCCTGAATAGCAATGCATTACCCCTCCGTTGATACCTGCCTTTTCCTTTTTTATTATTTCCAGCACTTCCTGATGAGCATCCCGATCATGGATCACCACTGGTTTCTCCAATTCCTGAGCCAGTTTTATCTGTTCAATAAAGGCTTTTTTCTGCTGTTCCCGGGGAGATAGGTTACGATAATAATCCAATCCAATTTCTCCTATGGCTACTACCCTGGGTTTTAGGGCCAAATCATACAATTTTTCCAGGGTTTGCTCATCCAGAGTTTTGGCATCATGGGGGTGAATCCCAACGGTAGCGAAGATGCTTTTATGTCGCCGGGCCAGATCCATCCCTTGCCGGGAAGACATATAATCAAATCCAATACAGACTATTTTTTCTACTCCCGCTTCAGTAGCTCGGGCTAAAACCTTATCCAAATCCTTATTAAATTCTCTATCCTGTAAATGGGCATGTGAGTCTATCAACAAGACTATTCCTCCTAGATATGCTGAAAAGCATCGGCTAGAAATGGAAGATGGTGAAAATTAAAAGAAAAAATTCCATTACTAGCCTTATTTCATTATTTTACTCGATTGCCGGATGCTATCCGCTCCACGCTTAACACTTCGATATCATTGTCCTGGGAATCAGAGGCGGCCAATATCATGCCCTGTGATAATACTCCTCTTAATTTGACCGGTTTCAGATTAGCCACCAGCACTACCTTTTTCCCTACTAACTGCTCCGGTTCGTAAGCCTTGGCTATTCCAGATACCACCGTCCGTTGTTCTTCCCCTAGCTGCAGGGTCAGGACCAGCAGTTTGTCCGCCTTTTTCATCTTTTCACAGGCAATTACGGTGGCTACTCTTAAGTCAATTTTGGCAAAATCCTCAATGTCTATTAAATTACTTTCCTCTTTCTTTTCCTTTGTATCCTCTTCCGCAGTTTTGACTTCCGGACTATCTTCATCCAGAGCTTTTAAATCCAGCCTGGGGAACAGGGCAGGTCCCCGGCTAACCAGCTTGCCGGCTTGGGTAAGCCCCCAGGTCCTCGCTTCTTCCCATTTAAGAGAATCCGGATGCTCAAAAATATTCAACTGCTGGTTAGCTCTGGCTGCCAGAGTAGGCATGGTAGGGGCCAAGATAATCAAGGCAATGCGTATGGATTCCAAGAGATTATACAACACCGTTCCCAGCCGATCATGTTTAGACTCATCCTTGGCCAATAACCAGGGTTGCGTTTCATCTATGTACTTGTTGGCCCGGGATATCAATTTCAGAACCGACTGTATATAAAAGGCGAAATCCAGTTTTTCCAGCTTTTCTGTAGCTTCCTCATAAGCGACGGAGGCAGTGGTAATTAATTCCTGATCGGGATCATCTGCTTTACCGGGCTCAGGAATGCGGGAATCAAAATATCTGCTGATCATGGCTACCGTACGACTGATCAAATTACCCAGGTCATTGGCCAGGTCAGAATTAATTCGATTAACCAGCATCTCCTCCGAGTACATCCCATCCTGTCCAAAATTTAATTCTTTGACCAGATAATAACGCACCGCATCTACCCCATACTTATTCACCAGCACCATGGGGTCTATCACATTTCCCTTGGATTTGGACATTTTACCCCCTTCCAGCATAATCCAACCATGGGCAAATACCTTCTCCGGCAGAGGCAAATCCATGGCCATCAACATGATCGGCCAAATAATGGCATGAAATCTCAAGATATCCTTGGCCATTAAATGAACACTGGCGGGCCAGTATTTATTAAACTTCTCTTTATCATCCATATATCCAATGGCACTTAGATAGTTAATCAAGGCATCAAACCAAACATAGACTACATGTTTATCATTAAATGGCACTCCAACCCCCCAATTAAAAGTAGTTCTGGAAACACACAAATCATCCAGACCGCTTTTCACAAAATTTATCACTTCATTACGACGAGATTCGGGTTGAATAAAATCCGGATGTTTATCTATATGTTCCAGGAGCCTGGGGGCATATTTGGCCATATTGAAAAAGTAGCTTTCTTCTTTCAGCTTTTCCACCGTTCGGCCGCAATCCGGACATTTCCTGTCATCCAGCTGCCTTTCCGTAAAAAAGGTTTCACATGGGGTACAATACCATCCCTCGTATTCTGATATATATATATCACCCTGTTCATAAACTTTTTGAAATAGCTTTTTCACTACCTCCTCATGCCGGGCTTCGGTGGTACGAATAAAATCATCATTGGAAATCAGCATAGTCTCCCATAATTTCTTAATACCTACCACAATACCATCAACATAATCCTGGGGTTTCATTCCCTTTTCTAAAGCCACTTTTTCAATCTTCTGCCCATGTTCATCAGTCCCGGTTAGGTAGAAAACATCAAAACCTTGCATTCTTTTGAATCTGGCTATGCAGTCTGCAGCTACTGTGGTATAGGCATGACCTATATGTAAATTGTCACTGGGATAATAAATAGGGGTGGTGATATAATAGCTTTTATTGCTCATCTAAAGCGTCCCTCCTGCTTTTCTTTGGGTTAGAATATATCCTTATTCAAGAATACCGTTTACGGCCTTTATAGCTAAAGTTTGCTGCTGTTTCCTAATTTTACAGCAGCAGTACCTTATATTTTACCATATTTTCACCAGTTTATTCATAGAAAAGCAACTCCGTCGACAACAAGCGCCATTTTGCCTAAATGCTCGACAGGCCAAGTGGGCTTTTATGGGTTATAGCGATTAAAACGACAATAATATCCTTTTTATCCCCATTTTTTGTCCAATTATGTAGAATAATCCTTGACTAAATCTGCCAATGTTGGTATACTTTGTGCTGGGACAAGATTAACGTTATTGCAAGGAGGGAGGTAGTCATATGATGAAATCAACCGGTGTAGTTAGAAAAGTGGACGAACTGGGTCGCATAGTTATTCCTATCGAATTAAGAAGAACCATGGGCATAGAAGAAAAAGATGCCCTGGAAATCTATGTTGACAATGAAAAGATAATCCTGAAAAAATATGAACCGGCATGTATTTTTTGTGGTAATGCAGAAGAAGTAATCAATTATAAGGGCAAAAACCTGTGCAGAAACTGTCTAACCGAGCTTACCAAACAGGTTGGTTAATACCTGAATAGCTTTATACATAAGTTTCCCCCTGTATAATAGGGATTAATCGGGGATGTTATAATACTTATATATGAGTGACTTCTTAACCTTGTATTGCCTGGCCTTCAGCTTGAAGGCCTCTTTTTTATCCATTCCCTGTTGAATTAATTCTTCAATTTCTTCCACTAGTTTATCCTTCTCCAAAGGCAAGGTTTCTGATACTTTGCCGCCGATCAAAAGGCATATTTCTCCTCGTGGTTCTCCTTCCTTAAACCTTTCTACGATTTCATCTATATTCCCCCGGATAATCTCCTGATGCTTTTTGGTCAACTCTCTCACCACTACCACTTTCCTATTAGAGTCCAAGAGCTCTTGCAGCTCGTACAGGGTTTTCAGCAAGCGGTGAGGGGTTTCATAGTATATTAGCGTTCTGCTTTCTTCCAGGTTTTTCTTAAGCATTTCTTTTCTTTTCCCAGCTTGCCGGGGTAAGAACCCCTCAAAAATAAAAGCTCCCATATCCAGCCCGGATATGGCCAGAGCTGATATAGCTGCAGAAGGTCCTGGTATTATTTCTATCTCCACTGGCTGGGACAATACCTTTTGTAGTAGTTTCTCTCCGGGATCAGATATTCCAGGCATACCGGCATCGGAAAGCAAAGCTATTTTTTTCCCCTGCAGCAATAGATCCACAATATAATCTTCCCGCTTGGGATCGCTGTATTCATGGTAGCTTATCATTTTTTTCTTGATTTTGTATTTATTCAATAGCTTTATCGTTTGTCGTGTATCCTCGCAGGCAATCAAATCGACTGAGCGCAAGGTTTTTAGCAATCTAATACTAACATCCTCCAGATTGCCAATGGGGGTTGCGCATATATAAAGTATGCCCAAGTTAATTTTCACCTCACTAGCTTTCCATTACCTGTCTAAACTGCCAGGCTTCTCTTGGTATATCATCTTAATCTCCTGGGAATATTCCCCTTTTTTCTGATAGATCACCAGCGGTTCCAAGTGAATTACTTTTGGGGACGGGCTTAGTTGCCCTTCAATCAGCAGCAGATGAGGCGGGCGCTCAGGGAAGGAATGAACCCAACGTATTTTAATCTGCTTAAACTCATGTTCAGCCAAACAGGCCATTATTTCATCTGCCCGGTCAGCTCGGTGAATCATGCATAACCGACCCCGGAGGGCTAATAGATAGGCGGCAGCAGCAATGATCTCGGGCAACTCAACCTTTACCTCATGCCGGGCTACAGCTTGTTCCGGATTTTGGCTTATTCTCCCCTCCCCCTTTTTCCAGAAAGGAGGATTGGCTACTACCAGATCTGCTGTACCCGGGGGCAACAAGCTATTGATGTTTTTTATATCACCGTCAACTATGTTTATCCTGTCAGCCAATCCATTATAAGCCACTGAGCGCCGGGCTCTATCAGCTGCTGCGACCATAATCTCAATCCCAATTATCTTTAAATCCTGGTTTTGATAAGCCAGTAGTAAAGGAATAACCCCGCTACCGGTACCTAGATCCACTGCCTGCTTTGCTTTTCCAGCATCGGCAAAAAAGGCTAATATAACCGAATCAATGGAGAATCTGTAGCCTTGCCGGGGCTGAATTATTTTCATATTCCCCAGTATTAAATCATCTATGCTCTCGGCTTCATAGTTGGCTTCTACCATGGATATTTGTTTTACTCCTTTTCTAGAAACGCAATGCAAAAAAGACACTCTTCTGACCGGGGTTGCCCGTAAGCTTCCGGGCATACATGAAAGCCTTCATTATATATGCGGCCTATATTGGCATAGGATTCCCCTTCTAAGAGCATAGGATAGGAAATTTCGACGGGCGTGTTCACGGCTTCTTCTTTCATAAACCCCTTTTCCAGTGCAGCTACTCTTTCCTTTAGGTCTCCCAACTCAAGAATCAGTTCCCTTAGAATCGCTGCCATTTCCCGCACGGTCTTTTCCATTGCCAGCCTCCTCATTCCCCCTATTTTCGTACAATTCCGATTCATATTTCAAACAACACATCAACCGGCCGCATATTCCAGATATTTTGGTAGGATTTAAAGATAAATTCTGCTCTTTGGCCATTTTTATTGAAACCGGCTCAAATTCTCCCAAGAAACAATGACAGCATAACTCCTGCCCACAGGAGCCAATACCACCCAGCATTTTAGCTTCATCTCTAACTCCAATTTGCCTGAGCTCAATACGAGTTTTAAAAATGCCGGCCAGGTCTTTCACTAATTCTCTAAAGTCGACTCTACCTTCGGCAGTAAAGTAAAAAATGACTTTTCCCCTATCAAAAGTGTACTCCGCATCTATTAACCTCATGGGAAGTTTATGTTCCAATACCTTTTGACGACATATTTCCATGGCTTCCTTTTCCTTTTGCTTATTATTGTTATAAGTTTCCAAATCAGCCGGAGTGGCTTTACGAATCACCTTTTTTAACGGCAATACCAATTTTTCTTCCGGAACTTCCCGATTTCCAATGGCAACGGTCCCACATTCTATCCCTCTTACGGTTTCTACAATGGCTTTACTTCCTATATCATAATCCTGATTATCACTATCAAAATAGTATATTTTACCAGCCGGTTTAAACCTAATTCCCACGACCCATGGCAATATCATTACCTCCCTTGCTTTTGTGAGCTATTTATAGCATCCCAAATACTAAAACATATATTAATATTAAGTCCCAGTTTATTCATGTTACTATTATAATATTTTTTCATCCGATCAATATCTATTATAGCTTTTTCTAAGCCATTATAATCTATATTCCCAAGCATTTCCTTCAAGTTTAGGCTAGCTGGAAAATGCAATAATTCTGCATCTTTGCTTTTTTCATATACCAATAGATCTCTTAATACGGCTTCAATAGTGGTAATAAGCAGTTCTGCATCATCATCCATACCCTGCGCAGTCTCTATTGCTTTGGCCATGCCCCCCTGGTATATTTCCTGTATCACCTCAATCGCCCGGCTCCAAAGTTCTTGGAATTTTTCAGCCTCCCCCAGTCTAACAGCAGTGGAAATATTGCCTTGGGCCAGGCGGGCAATGCTGAAGGCGGATTCCTCATCAAAACCCTTCCCAAGCAGAAACTCTTTTACCTGAGCAATGGAAGGCGGGTTAAAACTTATTACCGTACAACGGGAGACTATGGTCTCTAGAATATTTTGATCATCAGCTACCAGAATAATCAGACTATGAGCAGGAGGTTCTTCCAGGGTTTTGAGCAGGGCATTGGAAGCCTCGGGGGTCATCAGATGAGCATCTCTTATCAGTACTACTCTATGTTGGGCTTGATAGGGTTTTTTTGCTAACCAAGGCTCCAGCTCTTTTACGATTTGTTCCCTGGATATCCTGGTCTTACCTTCAATTATTTCTATTATGTTCAAATCAGGATGAATCCCTTCCTTTAAATAAATATGAGCTTGATAATCTTCCTGACTGATTAAGGCATGGGCAAAAGCGCGAGCTGCCTGCATTTTTCCTATTCCTGCAGCTCCCCAAAATAGATAGGCATGATTGATATCCCGGTTGCTTATTATTCTTTGTAAAAATTTAATTGTTTTTTCCTGGCCTACCAGGCCGGCAAAATAATCCATATCCTGCTCCCTTGTCCTTTAGAAACAAGCCTACCCCTTATTTCTGAAATCTTAAGACCCCATGAGTAAAGCAATAATCAAGTTATCGCCATTAATGAACTTACTCTATTTTACTAATAAGATTAAATAATAATCTACCCCTGCCTCTTACTTAGATCAATACTGATCGCTTAAGGCTGTTCCATGGGCCTATCCCCTAAAAGCTTTAAGTGTTGTTCATTAATTACCCTCTGAACCTGAGCTAGAGCTAATCCGCTAACAATATTAAACTCCTGGGCAGCGTTGATTATTGTTATACGATGGGGCTCAGCTGCTGCCAACTCCAAGTATCCCCGACGGACCCTTTTTTGAAAATCGATTCCTTCTCTTTCTATTCTGTCCGGGGCTTGTGTCTTCCGGGAGCTATAGCTCTGTTCTGGCTCTAAGTCCAATAGAATAGTGAGGTGGGGCTTCAACCCTCCGGTGCAAAAATTATTCATCGCCTCCAGGTATGCTAAGTCCAGCCCTCTGCCATAACCCTGATAAGCAATGGTAGAGTCAATAAACCGGTCGGCCAAAACCACCTTGCCCTGGAGCAGAGCAGGTTTTATTACTTGGCTAACCACCTGACTACGGGCGGCAGCATAAAGCAAGGCCTCGGTTTCGGCTGTCATATTATAATTGCTCTCATTATCTAGCAAGATATCTCTTATATATTCGGAGAGCACGGTACCCCCGGGTTCCCTTATGTTTACCAGCCGCTTTGGATCTAATTTCGTGTTCAAATAAGCGATCAGGCTGCTCTTGCCGCAACCGTCAATACCTTCCAGGCTGATTAAAAGACCTTCATTTCCCATGGAAAAAACTCACTCCATCCTGGTGTATCTCTTTATTTCTCTATGATTCTTATCTTTCTTAGACTTCTATCTTCAGGCCCATGTAAAGATACCGGCTGCTTTTTCAAATAAAGCAAGTATTCATAAATATCCTGGCTGATCAACTCTCCTGGAAGCAGGCAAGGAATACCAGGTGGGTAGGGGGCTATCATTTCTGCGGATATTTTGCCCAAGCAGTCAGACAATCTCACTTCTATGTTCTTTGAGAAATAGGCTTCCCGGGGAGTAACAACCACTTGTGGCTCAGGTACCGGCTTAATTTCCTGCCGAACCCCCTTGGCTGCTGGATATTGCCAGGCGATGTCCTTTAAAGCTCGATAAAATAATTCCCAATCCTGGGCCTGATGAAACATCGACATCATGGCCAGGACTTGGTTGGCACCATACATTTCTACCTGTATGGAATATTTATCCCGTAAGATGGAAGCCATTTGCAGTCCGCTCAGGGAAATCCCGCCGGTATTTATTAATAATTTTAGCGGATCCAGCTCCACCGCCCCAGGCCAATTAATTAATTGTTCTTCAGTTAGCACCGATAACCCTTTAATGGTATTGATTTTCCCCTTATAAAAGCGCGACAAGTCCAGTGCTTTCTCCAGTAGATATTCTCCTTCCAACATCATTAAACTGCGGGCCAAATCAATGGAAGCCAGTATAGGATAGGAAGGACTGCTGGTAGTTAGTAAAGACCAAGCCGGCAGTATACGCCGGTAAAAATAATCCTCATCCTGTACATGTAAACAAGCCCCCTGGTTTAAAACCGGAAGTGTTTTATGCAGCCCATTAACTACTGCATCAGCTCCAGCCCTCAAAGCCGGGGTGGGATAAGCAGGGTGAAAAGGAAAATGTCCCCCATGGGCTTCATCTACAAACACACTTATTGGTCTATTTAGATCCCTGACCCTGGCGCATATTTCTTTTAAATCACAGCTTACTCCCAGATAATTAGGACTGGTAAGGAAGATGCTTCGTACATCAGGATGAGCATTAAGCAAGTTTATAATGTCATGGCTGCTTACTGACATACACCAACCGTACTCTGTACTTATCCGGCCTGGTATATATAAAGGTTCAACTCCGGACAGGATCATGCCCGCATAAAAAGAGCGGTGGGCGTTTCTAGGCACTAATACTCGTTGGCCAGGTGGCAAAGACATAAACATAGTGTGTATACCGGAACTTGCACCATTGACCAGGAACAGGCTCTGCTCTGCTCCATAGGCCTGGGCCAGCAAGACCCTGGCTTCTTCCATAATGCCTTCCAAGATATGCAGATCTCCCAGTCCAGGAACTTCGGTTACATCCAGTTGAGCTAGCTGCTGCAAGGCCATGTCCCCTATCCCTTTTCCTCCCGCATGTCCCGGCATATGTAACCTCAAGCCCATCTCCCGGACATATTTACATAAAGCTGTATAAATTGGCGTTCTTCTATGCATACCTATGCCTCCGACATTAAGTTAACTTATCAGAAAAAATAAATCCTGGCAACGACCTACTCCGACGGCGAAGTGTTTCGCCTAGTGCCGCCGAATCGAAGGCTCTAGCCTGACCGGCGAAGGCGACGATGTTTCGCCGAGTGTCGATGGATCGAAGGCCTTAGCCTGAGCATCGACCGGCGACCACGG
>JAAYNQ010000002.1 GCA_012520725.1 Syntrophomonadaceae bacterium
CGTTAAGTTTTCGAGGACCAGCAAAACCCTTGGCTGTGTTAACCTTAACCCCATAACCCAAGAATCTTATGAAATCCCGTTCCTTTTTTAAAACCCTGTCCAGTCCAGGTGAGGAAACCTCCATATGATCATAGTATAAGTCTTTTTCATCAATTATACTTTTAACCGCCCTTGATGCTTTGGCGCAGGTATCCAGATCAACCCCAGAGTCCTTATCGATGAATATTCTTAAGATCTGTCCTTCGCTTTCTCTTCGATATTCAACCTCATGCAATTCTATATCTATTTGGGCTAAACGGCATTCTATCTCGCTGACCAATTCCTGCAGGTTTTTGCTTCCCACAGCCTGCACCCCCAATCCTCATTGCTGCTATGATTAACAATAGAAAAAGTGGGTGCCGACCCACTTTGCCTAAAGAGTATTAGAAAACTAATATGATTATACCATACCTAATTCATAACGCAAATATATTCAATAGTTTAAAGCTGTAAAATATTGATTGTCTGCAATATTTTTCATCAAGCAAAAAGGCTAATTTGCGTGCTTTCAGGTAAATCAGCGAAACAATTATATTCCTTTAACACCGCCATGGCAGTTTTATTCAAGTGGGTCCGGGTTTGAAACTCTTCTACCGACACAAAGGCTTTATCCTGTCGAGCTTCCACTATCCCCAGGGCTGCATTTTCTCCTACATTGGGCAGTGCAGAAAAAGGCAATAGTAAACCATTTTGTACTACCTTGAATTTATGAGCATCTGATTCATAAATATCCACCGGATAAAAAGAGAATCCACGCGCATACATCTCCAGGGCCAACTCCAGAATAGTGATCAGCTTTTTCTCCTTAGGTGGAGCGGAATAGCCCATTTTTTCTATTTCCTTTATCCTTTTCCGCACTGAGTCATAGCCGGCCAGGATAGTTCTGGCATCAAAATCCTCCGCCCGGATGCTGAAAAAACTGGCGTAGAATGCCAGAGGATAGTTTACTTTAAAGTAAGCTATCCGGTAGGCCATGGTAACATAGGCTACTGCATGGGCCCGGGGAAACATATATTTTATTTTCTGGCAGGATTGTATGTACCAATCTGGTACCTGCTGCTTTTCCATCAAGGATATATCCTCTTTGCTCAGGCCTCGCCCCTTGCGCACTCGCTCCATAATGTTAAAGGCCTGTTTCTTCTCCACTCCTTGGCTGATTAAATAAGTCATAATGTCGTCCCGGGTACAAATAACCTGTTTCAAATTGGATATACCTTGGCTAATTAAATCCTGGGCATTATTCAACCATACATCAGTACCATGAGAAAGGCCGCTAATACGAACCAACTCTCCAAAGCTGGTAGGCCTGGTGGCTTCCAGCATCTGTCTAACAAAACGGGTACCAAATTCTGGTATCCCAAAAGTACCTACCCCGGAGTTAATATCTTCCTTCTTGATTCCCAAAACCTCTACTCCAGAAAATATTTGCATGGTATCAGGGTCATCCAGGCTGATGTTCGAAGCTTTAACCCCGGTTAACAGTTCCAGTTCTCTGATCACGGTAGGGTCATCATGGCCCAGAATATCCAATTTGACCAGCTGATCGCCGATGGCATGATACTCAAAATGAGTGGTAACCACTCCGGAATCCTTTTTATCAGCTGGATGCTGCAGAGGAGTAAATTCATGTATATCACGGCCTTTGGGTACCACAATCAAACCTCCGGGATGTTGCCCGGTGGTCCTTCTTACCCCACTTATCCCCCTGACCAGGCGTTTTATCTCACAGTTTTTCAAATTCAATTGCTGTTCTTCAAGAAATTTCTTCACAAAGCCATAGGCAGTTTTTTCTGCTATGGTGGATATGGTACCGGCCCTAAATACATTCTCCTTCCCGAACAGCTCTTCTACATAATGGTGAGCCTGTATTTGGTAATCCCCGGAAAAGTTTAGATCAATATCCGGAACCTTATCCCCTTCAAATCCCAGGAAAGTCTCAAAAGGTATATTAAAGCCATCTTTATACATCTCTTGGCCACAATGGGGGCAGTTCCGGTCTTCCAGGTCTACCCCGCACTCAACCGCTGTACCTGCTGTAAAAAGGGTGTGATGACAAGCCCGGCATAAATAATGGGGGGGTAGAGGGTTGACTTCAGTAATATTAGTTAGATAGGCCACCAAAGAAGATCCTACCGATCCCCGGGAACCTACCAGATATCCGTCCTGATTGGATTTCTCCACTAATTTATGAGCAATCAGATATAAAACACTAAAACCATGTTCAGTGATGGAATGCAGTTCATGTTTTATGCGCTGCTCCACTATTTCCGGCAGTTCTTTCCCGTATAGTTCATAAGCCCTTTTCCAGGTCAGTTTAGTAATTTCCTGGGCTGCACTGTCTATCTGGGGTGGATAAAAGCCATCGGGTACCGGTTTGATATCCTCTATCATAGCGTTAATCTCCTGGGGATATTGCACCACTACCGCCAGAGCATTTTCTCTTCCCAGATAGGAGAATTCTTCCAACATCTCATCGGTGCTTTTAAAATAAAGGCTGGAATCGGAATCGCTATCATCATATCCCTGTCCGGCCTGAATAATGGTCCGGTAAATTTCATCCTCCGGTTCGATAAAATGCACATCGCCGCTGGCTACTACTGCTTTGCCCAGGCGAAGGCCCAGATTAAAAATATCCCGGTTAATCTTTTTTAACTGCTCTATGCTATCCACTCTATTATCCCGTAGCAGGAATTCATTATTGCTGATAGGTTGTATTTCCAGGTAATCATAGAATTCAGCTATTCTAATTATTTCTTCTTCCTCTAGCCCATTCAAAAAGGCCTGATACAATTCGCCTGCCTGGCAGGCAGTCCCCAGAAACAGACCATCTCTATATTTTTCTAATAAATAACGAGGTATTTTAGGATGACGATAAAAATAATCCAAATAGGATAGACTTACTAGACGGTAGAGGTTTTTTAAGCCTTCTAGGTTACGAGCCAATAATATAACATGATAAGGACGTTCTTTTTTGTCCGCTTCCACCAGATAGGCCTCCATGCCATAAATCACTTTAATACCATATTCCCTGGCTGCCTGGCAGGCATCGGGGAAAGCCTGAACTCCTCCATGGTCAGTAATAGCAATAGCTGGATGCTTCCACTGAGCTGCTCGCTTGATCAATTCCTTGACATCAGCCAGTCCATCCATGGCACTCATTTTGGTATGGGCATGTAATTCAATCCGCTTAAACTTACTCTTATCTTCCCGGATTGCTTTGGGCAAAATCAGGTATTTATCCATTATCAAAACCAATTCCTTAACATAATTATCATAGCGAACACTGCCCATGGCTTTAATCCAGCTGCCAATCTCTATACCGTCATCCTCCTTAGTGTTGACAAAGCCCTTTACAATCAGACTATCCCTATAATCACTCAAGTAATAATTAATGATGTACCTGCCGTCTTTCAAGGAGGTATAATCTTTATCCCATATTTCCCCTTCCACCACGGCCGAGCTCATACCTTCTTCAATATCACTAAGGCTAAGTGCCGGATGGTCTGGGGTTAATCCATTGGCTTTATTACGTTCAGCCTTTTTCCAGCTTTTAATAGGTGTGGGGATACTTATATCCAAAATTTCCAAGGGCCTGCGCCTAATGCCAGGGTCGGGCTGCAGTTGGGCAGCAGAATTAGCTTCCTCCCACACTGCTCTTACCAGAACCTGTAGGCAGTAATGTTCCTGGAACCACTGAGAAATACCTTCACATATACCCTTATTTAAGACATCATGATATACTTCCTCCTCAGTGCTTACCAGGTCTATTCCTTTATCTCTGATCCTCCATTCAATGCCTCCACTCCTGGGATAGCTCTCCAAACTGCAGATCTCTTCCTGGCATTGAGCTAGAATAGGCTCCAGACTGGACTGCCCAGAGCAGGGTATAATATGTAAGTTATCAAGAAAAAACCAATGTTTGTGCAGAGCCCGGGTGGTTTGATTTATAAGATCAGCAGGAAGAGGCTGTCCCATCTCAATGAACAACCTCCACTCTTTAGATGATCGTTTGATCTCTAGCCTTTTTATAAAAGTGTTTTTCCAGCAAGAAGCTAATTCCGGCTGGAGCAAACCCTCCAAGACCCTGAAGAAATCCTGCTTCAGTTTATTTCCCTCCCCGCCTTTTAGTTTAATCTTTCAATACTCCGCAGTCCTTTAACATTGGATAATTCTTCAATAACCTGTTCAACGGAAAGACCGGCCGGGATTTGCAACAGCACTTCTATCTCCAGGTAGTTGTCTTCAACTTGTGTCAGCTGGATGTTTTTAATCAATACGCATAAATCCCCTAAAATAGATCCTATAATCCCAACCTGGCCGGGCTTGTCTTCAACTACCATAACAATGCCTTTGTACTCCCGGCGGCCGGTGAACCTGGCTTCAAATTTAATAAAATAGATTAAAACAAACAGGATTAGGATAGTGGTAGCTATGGCGGGCACATATAAACCAGCCCCCACTGCCAAACCTATACAAGCAACTACCCACAGTCCGGCGGCAGTAGTAAGACCTTGGACTGAAGCCCCTTCCCGCATTATGGTTCCAGCCCCTAAAAAGCCAATCCCGCTGATAACCTGGGCTGCTATTCGGCCTGGATCAGCATTTACCGTCTGGTAGTATTGCAGGTATATGTCAATGGAAACAATCATGGCTAAAGCAGAACCAACACAGACCAGGGTGTAGGTTCTGAGTCCTGCCGGACGGCTCAGGCTCTCTCGCTCCAAGCCGATTAATCCGCCCAAAATCCCAGCCAGGGCAAGTTTAAATATTATTTCATAGATAAGCATGGGTTAATACACATCCTTGTTTATTGGTGGCTGAGTTTTCTTGCTTAATACTGGCTTAATATACTGTTTATTTCCTCTACTATATCCTCAACGGCAATAAGCACGGTTTCATTTTCCCATCTTTTTTTGACTTCCACCTTGTTTTCCTGCAGAGCCTTGGGGCCAATAGTAATACGCAGAGGTATACCGGTCAAGTCTGCGTCCTTAAACTTAACTCCAGCTCTTTCGTCCCGGTCATCAATAATTACCTCCAGCCCCTGGCCACTTAACTGCTCATATATGCTCCAGGCCAGATCCATCTGTTCGGTCTTTTTAGTATTGATGGGAACAATGATAAGCTGGTAAGGAGCTATGGGTAGAGGCCATATTATACCATTCTCATCATGGTTTTGTTCAACTGCGGCAGCCATGGTGCGGGAAATGCCTATTCCGTAACAGCCCATGATAAATGGCCTTTCCTGACCGTTCTTATCCAGGAAAGTGGCTTTCATCGCCTCTGAATACTTGGTACCCAGTTTGAATATATGTCCTACCTCAATGCCCCGGGTAGTATCCAACTCCGCAGAACAGACCGGACAAGGATCTCCTTTTATTGCATTTCTAAGATCGGCTATGGTTTCCGGGACAAAATCCCGGCCCAGATTGACATTCATCAAGTGGTACCCATCCTCGTTGGCGCCACAGATGAAATTGTCCATGAGCTCTATTTCCTGGTCGGCGTAAACCTTAAACTCAGCCCCTACCGGCCCCAGAGAGCCCACACTAACCCCCAGAACCTGACTGACCTGGTTTTCATCGGCTATTAGCAGCTCATTGCATCCCAGCAGGTTTTTCAGTTTGACCTCGTTTAATTCCCTATCACCCCGGATGACGGCCCCTACATATTCTCCATCAGCCCAGTATATAAGGGTTTTAACAATGCTTTCAGCCGGAACTGCCAGACTATGCATCACATCCTCTACCGTTCTCACTCCCGGGGTGTGTATTTTCTCCAGAGGCCTGGCTTCTGCTCTTTTGGCTCCATCCGGCTCTGGAGCAGGACATTGTGCTTTTTCTACATTAGCCGCATAATGACATTTATCACAATAGACAATTTCCGCTTCTCCGCTGGAGGCCATAACCATAAATTCGTGGCTCTCGTTGCCCCCGATGGCTCCGCTGTCGGCTTCCACCACCCGGTACTTAAGATTCATTCTTTCAAATATCCGGCTATAGGCTTCGTACATCTTTTTATAGGAAAGATCCAATCCATCTTCATCTATATCGAAGGAATAAAGGTCTTTCATAATGAATTCCCGGCCTCGCATCAAGCCAAAGCGCGGTCTGATTTCATCCCGGTATTTATTCTGAATTTGATACAAGAGCAAGGGCAGATCCCGGTAAGAATGCACATCCTGCTTGACTAAAGTGGTGATTATTTCCTCATGGGTGGGCCCCAAAGCAAAGGAGCGCTTATGGCGGTCCTTCAGTCTAAACATTTCATCTCCATATACCTCCCAGCGGCCTGATTCCTGCCACAATTCAGCAGGTTGGATAATTGGCATAAGTACTTCCTGCCCCCCAGCCCTATCCATTTCTTCCCGCACTATGTTCATTATCTTTTTTAACACCCGGAAAGCCAGAGGCAGATAGGAGTATACACCTCCACTGTTTTTCCGAATGAATCCGGCCCGCAGCAAGAGTTGATGACTGACTATCTCTGCCTCGCTAGGTACCTCTCTTAAAGTTGGATTGAATATTTCCGATGACTTCAAGTCCCTACCTCCTTGTGTGCTAATCAGCCGTTGATGAAAAAGAAAACTTGTCTTATCCCTTGCTGTTTATTCATAATCAGCAATAGCTTTCATCAATTCATCAAGCAGCTCATTTTCCGGCACTTTCTTGATAATTTTACCCTTCTTAAATAATATACCCAAACCTCTTCCCCCGGCTATACCAATATCAGCATCCCGTGCTTCTCCAGGCCCATTAACTATACATCCCATAACTGCAACCTTTAAGTTGCGATCCATAAACCTCACTCTATGATCTACTTCTTCAACTATACCAAATAAGTCTATCTCACACCGGCCGCAGGTGGGACAAGAGATTAGTTCCACTCCCCGCTGGCGCAAGTCGGCACTGCGCAGAATTTCATAGGCAGCCCATACTTCGTAAACGGGATCTGAACTTATGGATACCCTTAAGGTATCTCCGATACCTTCATTCAGTAAAATGCCCAAACCCATAGCTGATTTGACCAGTGCCCGGGGAATAGTACCAGCTTCGGTAATACCCAGGTGCAGAGGATAGTCCACCATCTCAGCCATCAATCGATAAGCCTGTACACTTAAGGCCACTGAGGAAGCTTTCAGGGATATTTTTATATCATAGAAACCCATGTCTTCTAATACCTTGACATTCTCCATAGCACTTTCAACCATGGCCTGGGGACCGGGGGCTTTATATCTGGCCAATATCTTTTTATCCAGAGAGCCCGCATTGACCCCAATTCTAATGGGTATTTTCTTATCCCGGCAGGCTTTTACCACCTCTTGCACTTTGCTTTTAGCCCCAATATTTCCTGGATTGATTCTTAGCCCATCACAGCCTGCCTTTATACTCTCCAAGGCCAGGCGATGGTCAAAATGTATATCAGCAATAAGGGGTATCTTGATTCTCGCTTTAATCGAGGCCAGGGCCTGAGCCGCTTCCCGATCCAATACCGCCACCCGGATCAATTCACAGCCTGCTTCCTGCAAGCTAATTATCTGTTTTACGGTTGCCTCAACATTACGGGTATCGGTAGTAGTCATGGATTGAACCACAATGGGATGATCTCCGCCTACCGGCACCTCTCCTACCCATACTACCCGGCTGTCTCTTCGCTTTTTTCTCATCCTCTAAAAAACCTCATAATATCATTGAAAGTAACCAGGACAATGAGCAACATCAGAAACAGGAATCCCAACCAGTGAATAAATCCCTCTTTTTCAGGTGCTACTGGCTTCCTGCGTACCGCCTCCACCAGGGCGAATAGAATTCTACTACCATCCAGAGCGGGTATGGGCAAGAGGTTAAGAATACCCAAATTGATACTCAAAAAAGCGGAAAAACTTAAAAGGAATACGGTACCCACCCGGGCAGCATCTCCAATCAGGCCTACGATCCCTACTGGACCAGCAATATCAGCTGCTGAGGCCCCACCAGTGATCATTATCCACAGGCCCCCTAATAGTACCAAAGTAAGCTCATAAGTTTGCTGCAGTCCTATTTTAACGGCGGTAAGTAAACCCTGCTTTTCATATATCACCTGGCTGGATACTCCAATGATAGATAAACCGGTATTGGGATTTTCCTCAGTAATTACCTCCAGCTGCTGCTGCTGCCCATCCCGCTCCAGTTCCAGGATTACTGGAGTACCGGGAGCCTGCTCGGTAAGCCGGCTGGTAAATTCCTGCCAGTTCTTAACCTGCACTCCATCCACCGCCAGTATGCGATCACCTGGAAGCATACCGGCTGCTTCCGCCGGTTGCCCCTCAAATACCATGCCAATTATGGGTTCATCGGTAGCCTGAGGTATTCCGATAAAGGTATAGCTGTAAATGAATATCAAAAGGGCCAGCACGAAATTCATGAAAGGCCCGGCAAAGGATACCCGGATTTTCTCCAGGGGGGTGCGATGGCTATAACCATCAGGATGGGATTGATCTCCCGGCTCCTCTCCAGCCATACGGACAAATCCTCCCAGAGGAAACACTCTGATGGAGTATTCTACTCCGTTTCGTTTCCAGGAAATGAGCTTGGGCCCAAAGCCAATGGCAAACTCGTGTACCGGTATACCCACTCTCCGAGCAGCTATAAAATGCCCCGTCTCATGAAACAGTATTAATACAGCTATAATTATCAGGGCAATCAATATGGTCATTAATTAAATCCCACCTTTATTGCTTTAATCTATTTATGGACTTATAGAACAAGTCCTTGACTGGTAAAAAAGGATATCCATTTTGCTTTTACACCTTGAGCAATTGCTAGCAAAATAGAACTAAAGCAGTTTGGATAACTCATGGCTCCTTTGCCTGGCCCAGCTATCTGCTTGCAAAATGCTCTCCAGGTTCGGGTTCTTCACCAAGTCATGAACCTCCATCACCCTTTCCACCAGAATTGCTATACCAGTAAAAGGGATTTCCCCCTTTAAGAACTTATTAACTGCTACTTCATTGGCTGCATTTAGTACTGCCGGCATAGTGCCTCCAGTCTGCCCGGCCTGATAAGCCAGACCCAGAGCCGGAAATCTCAATATATCCGGGGCTTCAAAATGTAGCGCACCCAGGAGAGTCAGATCCAAATCCGCTGCTGGTGAAACCATTCGTTCCGGATAGCTCAGGGCGTATTGTATAGGGATTCTCATGTCGTGAGATCCCAGATGAGCAAGGAACGAACCATCCACGAACTCCGCCAAAGAATGGATTATACTTTCTCTTTGTACTACCACGTTTATTCTATCATAATTTATCCCAAATAAATGATGGGCTTCAATTACCTCCAGGCCTTTATTCATCAGGGTAGCTGAGTCCACGGTGATTTTGGGTCCCATAACCCAGGTAGGATGTTGTAAGGCCATTTCCACGGTAACCCGATCCAATCGACTTTGCTCCCAGTCCTTAAACGGGCCCCCGGAAGCAGTCAACCATATTCTTTTTAAATATCGTTCTTCTCCTTTAATGCACTGAAACACCGCCGAGTGTTCACTATCCACCGGGATCAACTCCGCTTCATACTGCCGGGCCTGTTCCATAACTATATCACCGGCGGCTACCAGGGTTTCTTTGTTAGCCAGAGCCACCCTTTTCCCGGCCTTAAGGGCGGCCAGAGTGGGTTCAATACCAATGGCTCCGCTAAGGGCAATGACTACCAGGTCTGCAGTGGGCCAGGCGGCCAGTTGGCACAGCCCCTCCAATCCGGATAAAACCGTAGTACCTACCGCAGCCTCTTGTCTCATTTCCTTATAAGCAAGCGCATCGCCTACTGCTATTACATTGACTTGATGCTGGCGAGCCTGCTCTGCTAGCAGCTCTACCTCATCCCGGGCTGCAATTCCCAATAACTCGAATCGCTCCTTCTGCTTATCAATAACATCCAGGGTTTGCCGGCCAATAGAACCGGTAGAACCCAATACCACAACCTTTTTTTTCTCCAAGCTCATCTGTCTTGCCTCCACTTAAAGCTTTCAAATAAACCGGCCCGGTAGCAGGCAACAATAATGACTACGATTATTGGCCCTAATAGAAGTCCCACCCCACCCCAGAGTTTTAGACCAAAATAAAGAGCCATCAAGGTAATCAAAGGATGTAAGCCAATATTCTCGCCTATAATCTTAGGTTCAGTGAACTGCCGAACCAGGGATATAAATAAATATATAGTCAACAAACCTATCCCTAATTTAGTATGGCCCAGCATAAACTCAATGAAAATCCAGGGAACAAAGAGCAAACCGGGCCCCAAAATAGGGAGCATATCCAGAAATCCTACTATCATTCCTATGGTTAGAACATAATCCACTCCCAGAATCTGTAACAAGATCATGGTTAATACCGCGGTAATACTTATCAATATTAAATAGGCTCTCAGGAATCCCAGCAGAATCTTAACCAACTGATTAAATATCTTAGTGGTTTTACTCTGGGTATTCAGAGAAAGAAATCTATAAAGAAACTCTTTAATCAGATAACGATCACTGCTTATGAGATAAGTAGCGATGGCGGCAATCATTATAAAAGCAAACAAACCGGGCAGTAGTGAAACAGTGGCCGTTAATAAATCAATGCTGCTGCTGACCATGGAACTCAAGGTTTTTATGCTTTGCTGCAGGCTGTTGTGCAGAGCCTCCTGCACTTCTGGGGGTAGGTTAAGCTCCAAAAAAAATAGTCTTAAGTCACTGACGGCAGTCAAAAACGATTCAGTAATCCCGTCCGAGTATGAAACCAGAGTAGGAACCAGTTTCACCAGATCTTTGATTATGCGAGAAATCAACCAGGATATTATATAAAAGAAACCACCAACAAAAAGCAAGAGACTTAGGGCTACCGCCCAACCCCGCTTCATTTTGGTTTTGCGCTGCAGCCAAATGACGGCTGGTTCAATGATTACTGCCATAATTAAAGCAATTACAAATGGCAGCAATAATGATGGCAGATAAGCGAGTACCCCTCCCATCACGGGCAGTAGATAGGCAGTTACCAGATATGCAGCCAGAAGAATCAGAACCAAGATGCCCAGTTTCACCAACAGTTTTACATATCGGTTTAATTCAGGATCCAATACATTCCCTCTTTTCAAAAACTGTTATCGGCTATCAACCGGCAATTTGTAGGTCTAAACACAATAAAGAAAAAAATAATAAACCAGCGGCAGCACCATTAGAAAACTGTCAAATCTATCCAGTACACCTCCGTGTCCGGGAATGATTTTTCCGCTATCTTTAACCCCAAAATATCGTTTCATGGCTGATATCATGAGGTCACCTATTTGTGCCATTATACTGGCACTTAAGCCTAATATCAATACATAGGCAAAATTTGTAGAGGTAATTTCTATTATACTGAAAAACAGAGCCGAGACCATCATAGACAATAGTACTGCTCCCACTGCACCTTCCCGGGTTTTCTTAGGACTTAATTCCGGAGCCAGGGTCTTATGGCCCCAAAAGCGACCGGCAAAATATCCACCGGTATCGCTGGCCCAGGTAAGCAAGAAAGCTAATACCATAATCCAAAAACGATCATCCAGATAATAAATTCTAAAAGCAAAGCTGATAAAAAAGCCCAGGTAAAAGGCCCCATAAAAACTCAAGGCGATATCACTGATATTCAAGCCCGGATATCCAAGAATCAAAAATATGGCCATTAATAGCATTATCAACAGCAAAGCCGGGAGTAAATAGGAAGTATCCGCAGCTTGTAACATAATTATAAGCAAAAGCAGATAACCCGGAATATACTGGGGACTATAGCCCTTGACCGACATCATGCGATAGTATTCAAACAAAGCTATTATTCCCAGGAGGATAAAAAAGCCCCACCAATAATAAGCGCCCAGGTAAAGTATGCTTAATAATAAAGGTATACCGATTACTGCGCTAAATATTCTTACTTTTAACATTTTTCCCTTCCTGCTTGGAGTTGTTTAAGCCCCCAAACCTGCGATCCCTTTTAGCATAATCACTAATCGCCTGCAATAGGTGCTCCCGGGTAAACTCAGGCCAGCTTACATCAGTAATCCACAGTTCGGTATAAGCCACTTGCCATAAAAGAAAATTGCTCAGCCTAAATTCACCAGCGGTTCTGATAAGCAAATCAGGATCAGGTAGATCATGAGTATATAAATACTTGGAAAACAGGTCTTCATCCAAATCATCGATATTGACCCGACCCTCCAGCAAATCCCGACCCCAACTCTTTACCCCCCGCACAATCTCTGGACGACTACCGTAATTTATGGCCAGATTAAAGGCCATAGCTTGATTATTTCGGGTAAGTTCTATAGCTCTTTCAATCTCTTTTACACATTTTGGAGGCAGAGAATAATAGTCCCCCCAAACATTAATCTTTATATTGTTTTCGTGCAGTTCCTGAAGTTCCCGGTTTAAGAATTCTATCAAGAGATCCATAAGATAACTTACTTCACTTTTAGGCCGTCTCCAATTTTCTGTAGAAAAAGCATAAAGGGTCAGGGCCTGCACCTTAATCTCAATACAGGCCTCAACTACCCGTTTAATTGCCTTCATCCCTTCTCTATGTCCCATGGTTCTAGGCAATAAGCGCTTACTGGCCCACCTGCCATTTCCATCCATAATGATAGCAATATGACGAGGTAAATTTTCAAAGCCAGTAGCATTTTCTTTCTTATGCATACCATCCCTTCTCTCGCCCAAACTATAATACCCCCTAAAATGGGGGCATATGGATACCATTATAAATATAGGTAAAAGATAGCGCAATCTAAATTCATGAGCATTATACTTCCATAATTTCTTTTTCCTTGGCCTGTAATATCCCATCCACTTTTTTCACATACTTATCAGTGAATTTTTGGATTTCATCCATACCTTTTTTGCTTTCATCTTCAGAAAGCAGTTTTTCTTTTTCACTCATCTTGATCATGTCATTGGAGTCCCGACGTATATTACGAATCGCTACTTTAGTCTCTTCGCCCTTTTTCTTGACTACCTTTACCAAATCCTTTCTCCTCTCCTCGGTCAGCTGGGGTATGGCAATACGAATAAGATTGCCATCATTAGATGGGGTTACCCCCAGGTCGGATTTAAATATGGCTTTTTCAATAGCCGGAATAATACTCTTATCCCAGGGCTGTATAACTAAGAGTCTGGCCTCAGGTACGGTAATATTGCCCAATTGATTGATGGGGGTAGCTTCCCCATAATAATCAACCATAATCTTTTCAACCATAGCCGGATTAGCCCTTCCCGCCCTCAGGGTGGAAAGGTCCTTGGTCAGGAACTCAATACTCTTTTGCATCTTTTCTTCAGCATCACGCAAAATATCTTTTATCATTGTATTACCTCCCTACGTAGGTGCCAATTCTTTCGCCCATAACCGCCTTAAGAATATTCCCGTATTTGGTTAAATCAAACACAATTATCGGTATATTGTTCTCCATACATAGCGAGGCCGCGGTGGAATCCATTACACCCAATCCCTTGTTGATAACCTCTATATACTCCAGGAAATTATATTTGATTGCTCCCGGATTATGGACTGGATCAGAATCGTATACTCCATCTACTTTCTTGGCCATTAGTATGGCCTCTGCTTCTATCTCCGCAGACCTCAAAGCCGCAGCAGTATCAGTAGAAAAATAGGGGTTGCCGGTCCCCCCTGCAAAAATAACCACCCGGCCTTTTTCCAGATGACGAATTGCTCGACGCCTGATATAGGGCTCCGCTACTTCCTTCATTTCAATGGCAGACATAACCCGGGTAGGCATGTTGAGCTGTTCCAAGGCATCCTGCAAGGCCAGCGAATTTATTACCGTAGCCAACATCCCCATATAATCTGCAGTAGCTCTATCCATGCCCTTGGCGCTGCCGGCAACGCCACGCCAAATGTTGCCTCCACCAACTACGATCCCGGTTTCGACTCCCTTTTCTACTACTTCGACTACCTGTTTGGATATATCAGTAATAATCTCATGATTGATGCCGTAGCCGTCTTTTCCAGCCAGAGCTTCGCCACTGAGTTTTAGTACCACCCGCCTATATGGACCAGCTTGCAAAATATAACCTCCTAGATTAAAAGCCTATTTTAATTGGGCCATGACCTCAGCTACAAAATCATTATCTTTTTTCTCAATTCCTTCTCCCACCTCATAACGGGCAAATCGTCTGATGTTAATGTTCTCACCAATTTTGGCTACACTCTCATGTATAAGTTGTTCTACAGTGATATCAGGATCTTTGATAAAAGCCTGTTCCAGGAGACAGTTTTCCTTATAATACTTCTCTATTCTTCCTTCTACCATCTTTTCAATTATTTTTTCCGGTTTACCCTCTTCCAGGGCTTGAGCCCGAAGTACAGCTTTTTCCCGTTCGATTTCATTATCTGGAACATCAGTCCGGCTTACATATTCCGGTTTGGCAGCTGCAATCTGCATGGCAATATCATGCACCAATTGTTGGAATTGATCGGTTTTAGCTACAAAATCGGTCTCACAATTGACTTCTACTAAAACTCCAATTCTTCCTCCGCCATGAATATACGAAGCCACTACTCCTTCACTGGCAATTCGGCCGGCTTTTTTAGCTGCCTTGGCCAAACCTTTGGTTCTCAATTCATCTATAGCTTTTTCCATATCCCCTGCCGTAGCTACCAGAGCGTTTTTACAATCCATCATACCGGCTCCGGTCCTTTCCCGCAGTTCTTTAACCATTGCTGCTGTAATATTCACTAATACAACCTCCTAATCATCGGATTATTACAATATAGTAATATAGTATAGTAACAGGCTGGATAGAAAAAAGGGAACATAAGCCCCCTTTATTTTAAGCAGTAACCTGTTCTCCCTGCCTGCCTTCCAATACCGCATCGGCTATGCGCGAGGAAATCAGTTTTACAGCCCTGATGGCATCATCATTGCCGGGAATCACATAATCTATCTCGTCCGGATCACAATTAGTGTCCACAATAGCAACCACTGGTATATTAAGCTTACGCGCTTCTGCCACCGCAATTTTTTCTTTCCTTGGATCCACTACAAACACAGCCCCGGGCAACTTATCCATATCCTTTATGCCACCTAAAAAGCGCTCTAATCTTTCTTTCTCATTGAGAAGACGGGCCACCTCTTTTTTGGTCAAGACATCCATAGCGCCGCTTTCTTCCATCTGTTCCAGCTGTTTCAAACGCAGTACTCTTTGACGAATAGTCTTGTAGTTGGTAAGCATTCCACCCAACCAGCGCTGATTTACAAAGTGCATCCCACAGCGACGAGCTTCTTCCTTGATGGTTTCCTGGGCTTGCTTTTTGGTCCCGACAAAAAGAACACTTTTTCCATCGGCCACGGTGTTTTTAATAAAAGCATAGGCCTCATCAAACTTCTTCACCGTTTGCTGCAGATCAATAATATAAATCCCATTGCGCTCCATATAAATATAGGTAGCCATCTTGGGATTCCACCTGCGGGTTTGATGACCAAAGTGAACTCCTGCTTCCAGCAATTGCTTCATAGTAATAACTGACATTATTATCCTCCTTTTAGTTTTTCCTCCGCTATTTCATTCCAACCGGCAAACTTACGGCAAGCACTAACCAGTCAGTCCCATAGCGTGTGTATTTACCAAAAATTAATATACCATAAGCATTGCTTTAAGTGCAAGAAGATATACAAAAAAGCAGCTTTTTGGCTTCTTTATTGATTCCCCTACCCAGGTAAATATATCAGGGCTTTAAGGACTAAATACCGGTTCCCGGAAGGGTGTAGCAAAAAAAAGGCCAACCTTATTGTGGTCAACCTCATTAAAATTTATATGTATTTTATCTATTTTCTCAACTCCTCCAATAAATGGTCGTTGAGGATTTTTATATAGGTGCCTTTCATCCCTAAGGATCTGGACTCTATAACTCCAGCACTCTCAAATTTCCTCAGGGCACTGACTATAACCGAGCGGGTTATACCCACCTGGTCGGCTATGCGACTGGCCACCAGCAATCCTTCAGTACCGTCCAATTCATCCAGAATATGCTCTATGGCCCCCCTTTCCGAAAAGGACAGGGTAGCCAGGGCTATCTGTACTGATGCCTTTTTACGCGCCTGTTCCTCAATCCGTTCAGATATCATGCGCATTATCTCATTAGCTACTACTATTGCTCCGTATTCAGATAGAACTATATCCTCATCGCTAAACCCTTCATTCTCTTTCATTAAGATAAGGGTCCCAATTCTCTTGGCACCGCCAAATACCGGGGTTATGGACCAAAAACGATCAGAGCAATTACAATCACCTTCATTATAATAAAACAAGCATTTGCGCCCTGGCTCCAGGGTTACATTGGTCTGGGTTTCCTGAATATTATTGAACTCCTGATTAAAACTTTCCGGAAATCGTTCCACATAGCTCTTAAGTTCTTCAATACCCGTACAGGGCGATTTATCATTAAAGGCATATCCAGTCAGCTGACCGCGACGACCGAATATAAACACACTGCATTCCAGGTTGGATGCCATGACCTCAGCGATTTCAAAAAAGTTAACCGGGTTTCCTCCTATTTTCTGTAGTGTTTTGTTGATTGAACGGGATTTTTCTAGTAAAGCCTTTGCCACCTATATTTACCTCCTACAATATATATCTGCTCAGATCATCATCTTTCAAGATGGGTTCCAATCTTTTATGAACATAGGATTTGTCTATTGTTATCTCCTGTCCCAGCATTTCTGGGGCATAAAACATAAGCTCCTCCAATACTTTTTCCATAACCGTATGAAGTCGTCTGGCACCTATATTCTCAGTTTTTGCATTAACTGTATAAGCTACTTCTGCCAAATAGGCTATGGCGTCCTCGGTGAAATCAATCTTGACCCCCTCAGTTGATAATAAGGCTGAATATTGCTTTATAAGAGAATTATGAGGCTCAGTAAGGATTCGGATCAGGTCTTTTTCACTTAAGCTATCCAGCTCCACCCTTATAGGGAACCTGCCCTGCAATTCCGGAATCAGGTCCGATGGTTTGCTGGTGTGAAAAGCCCCAGCCGCTATAAAGAGAATATGATCTGTTTTCACTGGTCCGTATTTGCTAGTAACCGTTGCCCCCTCCACAATGGGCAAAATGTCCCTTTGGACCCCTCCCCGGGATACATCAGGTCCATAGGAATTGTCCTTTCCGGCTATTTTGTCAATTTCATCCAGGAATATAATGCCGTCCTGTTCTGCTCTCTCGATGGCCAGTCTATAGACCTCATCCATGTCTATCAATTGTTGAGCTTCTTCCGCAGTGAGTATTTTACGGGCTTCAGCTATGCTGAGTTTTTTCCTCTTCTTTTTTTTAGGCAGCATATTGCCGAACATATCCTGAAGATTGACACCCATCTCCTCCACCCCGGATCCGGAAATTATTTCCATGAAGGAAGGACCTTTCTCCTCCACTTCTATCTCAATGATCTCATCTTCCATTTCCAGACGATTTACTTTTTGTTTAAGTATTTCCCTTTGCTGCTGAATTTGCCTGCGTCGGGGTTCATCTTCCTCCAAGGTCTCAGAACTGTTGGCAGCCGAACCCAAAAACAACTCCAGCGGATTATTAGGAATCCTTTTCTTTTTCTGGGGCAAGGGAAGAATATAGTCAACTATCCGCTCTTCGGCCATCGCTTTCGCTTTGTCTTCCACCTCCTCCAACTTTTCTTGTTTAACCATGCGAATCGAAGTTTCCAGCAGATCCCTAATCATTGAATCTACATCCCGACCTACATAACCGATCTCAGTAAATTTACTTGCTTCCACCTTTATGAAGGGCGCTTTTACCATTTTGGCCAATCTGCGCGCTATTTCTGTTTTGCCCACTCCGGTGGAACCAATCATAATAATATTTTTTGGATATATCTCTTCCCGCAAGTCGCTGGCCAGCTTCTTGCGGCGGTATCGATTGCGCAAAGCAATGGCTACTGCTTTTTTGGCTTCCTTTTGTCCGATAATATGCTTATCCAGTTCGGCTACTATTTCCCTGGGAGTCAATTGATACAGGGTTGATTCCTCCTTACTAATGCTTTTACTAAAGGGTTATACAGTCTTAGTGAATAACCGTTCTATCATTCATTTATAATAATGCTCCACTTACTGGCTGGCTAAGCCCCTACCCAAGCCAGTCCAGCTGAAAAGCTATCCGATCCATAATGTTTATCGTATAAACTACTTAATTGAGCTCTTCCACCGTAATTTGTTGGTTAGTAAAAATACAAATCTCCGCTGCTATCAGCATAGCTTGTTCTACTATTTCCCTGGCACTTAAATTGCTGTAACGATATAAGGCCCGGGCAGCCGCTAAAGCATAACTGCCTCCAGAGCCGATGGCGATTATCCCATCATCAGGCTCGATCAATTCGCCGCTGCCGGAAATTACAAACATTTTTTCCCGATCAGCTACAATCAACAAGGCTTCCAGCTGCCGTAATATCCGGTCTGATCTCCATTCCTTGGCCAGTTCCACTGCAGCCCGGGTCATATTACCCCCATATTCTTTAAGCCGGTCCTCAAATTTGCCAAAAAGAGTAAAAGCATCCGCTACCGAACCGGCGAACCCAGCTAGGACCTGGCCTTCATAGAGCCGGCGGATCTTGTTGGCATGATGCTTCATTACTGTATTCTGCCCCAATGTTACCTGACCATCACCGGCAATGGCGGTTTGGCCATCTCTCCTCACTGCTAATATAGTAGTTGCTTTAAACATGTTTACCTCCGAGGTAATGAATTAGTATGGATTTCTTTAATACTATCCCGGGTCAAGTGGGTATATATCTGGGTGGTGGACAACTTTACATGACCTAACAATTCCTGTACCGACCTCAAATCGGCTCCGGCATTTAATAAATGAGTGGCAAAAGAATGCCTCATGGTATGGGGACTGATTTTCTGATTTATTGAGGCCTGCTCCATGTATTTGTTGACAATGTTCCTTACACTGCGGGAGGATAATCTTTCTGCATATTTATTTAAAAACACGGCCTCGCAGTTTTTCTGGCTTTTTTCCAGCATAAGGCTACGGAATTTAAAATAGCGCCAAAGGGCTTCTTTAGCCTGCCTTCCCAGGGGTATGAGGCGCTCTTTACTTCCCTTGCCCATTACCGTGATTAATTCTTCCCCCATATCTATATCTTTCATATTCATCCCCACCAGCTCGCTTACCCGCAAGCCGGCAGCATAAAGGGTTTCCAGTATGGCCCGGTCTCTGCTGCCCAAGGGAGTATGTATATCCGGAGTTTCCATAAGAAGCTGCATTTCTAAAGGATAAAGGAATTTAGGCAAGCGTTGATCCTGTTTGGGGGTGGAAACTGCTGCAATAGGATTGTTCTTAATTATGCCTTCCCGGCAGAGGTATTTGGTGAACGATCTTAAGGCAGCCAATTTCCGGGCCTGGGTCGCTCGGCTTAATCCCCGGGATTGTAGAAAAGCCAGGTATGCCCTGACTGTTCTGTGATCCAGCTGATCTATTGCTATGTTTTCCCGGGCTAGATGATATTCAGCGGCTACAAAATCCAGGAATTGCTGCAGATCCTTTTTATACCCCGCTATAGTAAGATTGGAAGCACTCTTTTCAATCATCAAATAATCAAAAAAAGCGTTCAAATGACTGCTAAACACAAATATTACTCCCACATTAAATCTCTCTAGCAAAAATGCTAGCATATGCGGAAAGCTTTTACAACTATGGCATAAACAATTCTGAAAATTTCTTCATTTCCTCTAACGATCGTCCCACATAGGCCCGGTATCTGGCTTTCTTATCTTTAATCTTCTCCTTAAGAGGGGGTAAGAGGCCGAAATTGGCGTTTATGGGCTGAAAATTTTTACTTTCGGAATTACTGATAAATTGCAACAAAGAACCGATTAAGGTATATGGGGAAGGTACTAAGGCTTCCTGCCCTTTAAGGATTTGCCAGGCATTGATACCGGCTATGAGACCGGTAGCTGCCGATTCCATATATCCCTCCACCCCGGTAATCTGCCCTGCCAGGAGCAAATGGGGCCTGGATTTAAACTGCAGGGTAGGATGCAAAAGCTGAGGGCTGTTAATATAGGTATTTCTATGCATGGCTCCATAACGGACAATTTCCGCTCGTTCCAAACCGGGAATCAATCTGATTAATTTCTGCTGCTCGGACCGTTTCAATCGGGTCTGGAATCCTACCAGACCGAATACCCGTGCTTCTTGGTCCTCTTGCCTGAGCTGTACCACCGCATAGGGTTGTTTTCCATTTCGGGGATCTTTGAGCCCAACCGGCCTTAAGGGGCCAAAGCGTAAGGTGTCAAAACCTCTGCCGGCCATGACTTCAACCGGCATACAGCCCTCAAATACCATCTGATCATCTACACTGTGGCCCTGGAAGGTATCGGCTTGTATCAGGTGATGGTAAAAACGTTCATACTCCTCCTGGTTCATGGGGCAATTATAATAATCATCGCTGCCCTTGCCATAACGGGAAGCTTTAAATACTATATCCAGATCTATACTCTCAAAACTAACACTGGGAGCAATGGCATCATAGAAAAACAGGTTTTCCTTGCCACTTAGTTGCTGTAACTCTTGAGCCATGGCGTCCGAGCTTAGCGGACCGGTAGCTATGATGCTAATTCCTTCTTCCGGGATCCGGGTCACTTCTTCTCTGATGATCTCAATATTTTTCATGCTCTCTATTCTACCGGTAACCAGACGGGAAAAAAGCCGTCTGTCTACAGCCAAGGCTGACCCGGCCGGGACTCTGCTCTTCCCGGCACAATCCAGCAAGAGGGAACCTAAAATTCCCATTTCCTGTTTCAGTAGTCCCTGAGCACTATCAGTAAGTTCTGATTTCAAGGAGTTGCTGCACACCAGTTCTGCCAGGTAGCCGGTCTCGTGTACGGGGGTGTTCTTAACTGGCCGCATCTCAAAAAGTCTAACCGGACAGCCCCGGCTAGCCAGAAAATATGCCGCTTCGCTGCCAGCCAGGCCTCCCCCGATTACATTTACTGCTCTCATTCCTGAGTCTCCTTTGCATAACTGCAGTTTGGGTTCTGGCAGAGCAATTTGGGGTTCTTGTCTTTTGCTGCTTTTTCTACCACCGCATCACCGCATTCAGGGCACTTTTCCCCGGTAGGCTTATTCCAGGAACGAAAACTGCAATCTGGATAATTACTGCAGCCATAGAAGCGACGTCCTTTTTTACTTTTCAGGGCTACTATAGAACCCTGGCAGAAGGGGCAATTAACCCCTACCTCTTCATTTAATGACTCGGTATGCCGGCATTCGGGAAATCCGGAACAGGCTAAAAATTTGCCAAAACGGCCATATTTGATCAGCAGGGGACGACCACAGACCACACATTCCTTGCCTGCTTCTTCATCTTTGATTTCAATTTTGTCCAACAATTCCTGGGCTTTTTCCAAATCAGAAGAGAATGGTTGATAAAAATCACGCACCACTTGCCTCCATTCCATATTCCCTTCTGCTATCTGATCCAATTCCTCTTCCATTTGGGCAGTGAATTCCACTCCCACCACATTGGAGAAGTTTTCTTTTAACAAATCCACTACAATTATTCCCAATTCGGTAGGGACAAAGTTTTTATTCTGCCGCTCTACATAGTTACGGCGTAAAATGGTGTCAATGATGGGAGCATAAGTACTGGGACGACCAATATTTTTTTCCTCCAGGAGTTTGACCAGACTGGCCTCAGTAAAACGTGGAGGTGGTTGAGTAAAATGCTGCTCTGATTTTATCTCCTGCAATTTAAGACTCTGTCCTTCCTTTAGCTCCGGTATGGGATTCTTAATTTCCTCTTCTTCACTGTCGTTATAGACCTTTTTATAGCCGGGAAATTTTAAACGGGAGGAGCTAGCTTTGAGCAGGTATTCACCAGCCTTTATATCAACCGCCAGGGTATCGAATAAGGCAGGAGCCATTTGACTGGCCACATAGCGTTCCCAAATCAGCTTGTAGAGCCTGTATTGGTCCCGGGACAAGTAGTCCTTCACGGTCTGAGGGGTACGATATACTGAAGTTGGCCGTATAGCCTCATGAGCATCCTGGGCACTTTTCCTGCTCTTGTATTCATTGGGACTTTCTGGAGCATATTCCGGGCCATAAAAAGATTTAATGAAATCCAGTGCTTCGTCCTGGGCTACACTTGCTATCCTGGTGGAATCAGTTCTTAGGTAAGTAATCAAACCTACCGTTCCGTCTTTACCCAAGGATAGCCCTTCATACAGTTCCTGAGCCACCCGCATAGTTCGTTTAGCATAGAAATTAAGCCTTTTGGAAGCTTCCTGCTGTAAGGTGCTGGTAATAAAAGGGGGATTAGCCCGCTTGCGTTTTTCCTTCTTTTCCACTCTGGCCACTTTTAGCTGGGCTTTTTTTAACTCTTTTTCTATTTCTTCTTTTTGAGCTTCTGACTTGATTTCCAGTCTTTCGTTTTTATACATGGCCACCCGGGCGTTAAATGAATTCTTTTTCCGGTCAGCCACCAATGCTTCCATAGTCCAATACTCTACCGGCTGAAAGTTTTTGATTTCTTCTTCCCGTTCACAGATTAGTCTTAAGGCTACCGATTGTACTCTTCCAGCACTCAATCCTTTGCGAATTTTGCTCCAGAGCAGTGGACTTAAGTTATAACCCAACAAGCGATCCAGTATCCTTCGGGCTTGCTGAGCATTAACCCGATTCATATCAATAGGCCGGGCGTTTTTTATAGCATTTTTTACTGCTTCTTTGGTTATTTCATTAAATTCTATCCGGCACTTGGAGCCGTCAGGAATTTTAATGGCCTTTTGCAAATGCCAGGCAATGGCTTCACCTTCCCGGTCCGGGTCAGTGGCCAACAAGACTCGATTAGATTTACTTGACTCATCTTTGATTTCCTTTAAAACCTCGCCCTTGCCCCGTATGGTTATATACTGGGGCTCAAAATCATTATCGATGTCTATACCCAGCTTACTCTTGGGCAAATCCTTGATATGTCCTACGGATGCCTTTATCCGGTAATTCTTGCCCAGGAATTTTCCAATAGTTTTGGCCTTGGCCGCAGATTCAACAATTATTAAAGTATTACCCGCCAATATTTTCACCTCTCCGTGTCACAACCTTCTAATTAAAGCTTGACATAGTAATTACCCGGTAATGCTTGTACTATACCTTTGAGTTCAAGATTAAGCAGCAATATGCTAAGATGGCCAAAATCAAAACCGGTTTTATCTAACAATGTATCAAAATGGCATGGTTCCCAACTCATATTCTCCATTATCACTGATTCTTCCTTATCGGGCAAGAATAATTCTTCTTGTTTAATCAGCTTAGGACCAGGATCTTGGGCCAGATGGGCATATTCCTGTATAATATCTGAAATTTCTGTATACACTATGGCCCCCTGTTGGATCAATTTATTGGCACCGGCACTGGCCGGGCTGTTAATTGGGCCGGGAACAGCAAAAACATCTTTGCCCTGTTCCAGGGCAAAATCAACCGTTATCAAAGCCCCGCTTTTCAAACCTGCCTCTACCACTACCACTCCCTGAGCCAGGCCGGATATTAGACGATTTCTCATGGGAAAGTTCCGAGCTTCAGGACTGGTAGCAGGGGGAAACTCACTGATAATTAAACCTTCCCTGGCCACCCGATCATATAAAGGTTTGTTTTCCCGGGGATAGACCACATCGATCCCATTGCCCAGTACTCCTATGGTAAAACCCTGCCCTTCCAATGCCCCCAGGTGAGCTTCCCGATCCACCCCCCGGGCCATACCGCTGACTACAGTAACCTGATGCTGGGCCAAAGCCTGGCCCAGTTTCCTAGCCGTATGTTTGCCGTAAGGAGTAGCAGCCCGGGAGCCCACTACCGCTAAGGAAAAATCATTCACCCCTCCTATTTGGCCCCGGTAATAAAGTATGACCGGAGGTTGGGAGATATACCTCAAGGCCTGGGGATAGGATTTCTCTTCTATGGTGACAACCCCAATATCCCTCTTTTCCAGTTTTTCCAAAAAAGACAGGGGGTGGGTGCCCTTTCTTAAAGCTATGATTTCATCCAGGATCGGAGGCGGCAAAGAAGCCTGGCGCAGCTTAGAAGCGCTTAACTGGAGAAAAGACAGGCAACTACCAAATTCCTCCTTTATTCTCATTAATCTTCCATGCCCCACTCCCTTAACAGAATGAAGCATACATACAGCAGCCTTTTCCTCTCTTCCCATAATGCACCTTCCATTTACTTTTTTTAGATGATATGTGAATTTATTTCAAATGACAAGCTGTTTAGAAAAAGAACAAATCTATTACTTGGCATTTAAGAATACCACATAAGCCAAGTCTTTAGCGGGTAAAATAAAATGATTTTATATGAAGGGGGTTTTTTTATTGATAGCAGGACTAATGGATTATAAAAACTCGGCGATGAAAAAGATGATGCAGCAGGATAAGGTAGACCCAGGTAGCTTCAGTTTTTTGGAGCCTGGCTGGTGGGCTCTTCATGCTACAGCAATAACGGCTATTTGGGTAATAGCCGACCGAATTGCCCGCAGTTCATCCAGGCCCAATGTCTAAGGGGGATTGTATGCTGATTCACAGTGCCAAACCACTTTCCTATCACCAAAACCGGATACAAATCCCTTTACGAGCAGAAGATCTGTTGGATGAAAATGTATATGACGAGGTCTGGCTACCATGGGGAGATGATCCCGAAAGCGATATCTACCGGCTGATGGAACAGAACCGGCTGTAGCTTGGGCTGTGCATTATCCTGACTTGGCTATTCCAAAACTCTGCAACAAAACAGAACAGACTTTGGGGCTGTATCCAAAATGGGGTACAGCCCCCTTTGTATTCTATAGTATAAGTAGGTGGGGACAAGCTTTTATCCCCTGCAGGATCCTGCTGTCCAGGCTGCTTGGTGGCCAGTGTATCAATCCTGACTATTTCTCAAAACTCCTGTCAGTCTATAGCAGCTTCTAAAGGGCATCACCCATAGGTCCAATCTTAACGTCCCCGGGACCCGGCTTCCACCAGCAGGCTTTCCATCTGGCTATCACCGAAAAGGTCGTAGACTCTTATGGCTATCCGGTAAGTATCTTGTAAGGGCAGCTTTAACTTAATGCTAAGCTGCAGGCTGGAGTCATAGTGTTTTTTATTCCGTAAAATCTGAACCTGGGAATAAAAGGTTTCCCCGTCATAGTCCAAATCCACTTCCCAGAAATCGATGACACTGCCAAAGTGCCAGTTCTCCTGCAAATCCTGAATATGTCTGCTATCCGGTTTATAGTCTTCGATGCCGATTAAGATGAGGGCATAATCATGGTCATAAGGCTGAATCAGGGGATCCATTAGGCGCAAAGATCCGGTGTTAGCCTGGAGCGGAGGTCCTAAGTGTTCCACAGCAAATGAGCCTAATCCTTGTTTAATCAAACGCTTTATGCTGGTCTGAATGGCTATAGGGCTATTATCACAACTTAGCCAGCAGCGCTCCAATTGTTGGCTGATGGCTGCGGTGGTTCCTGAACCAGCGTAAAAGTCAGCTACCAGTGAGCCTGGGCTGGATGCGGATAGAATAATTCTTCTTAGTAGAGCTTCTGGCTTTTGGGTGGGAAATTTCAGGTTTTCCGCGGCAGTAGGACTGAGTATTTTATTAATATCCGTCCACCAATCCTGCATCAAAGCCCCCTGGGAATGCAGTTTATATTTATCACCCTTGACCTTGGTCAAGCCTCTTTCACGGGTGGCGGCGGTATACGGACGATACTGGGGATTAAATATGTATTCATCGCTTTTAGCGTACCATAGAATCAAGTCATGTTTACGATGAAAATGTCTTTTAGTACCACTGCCTCCGCTATAACACCATACTATTTCATTAACCAGGTTGTGAGGAGAAAATATTTCATCCAATAAGATTTTCACATAATGACTCACATGCCAATCCAAATGCACCAATAAACTGCCCTGTACTGACAATAACTCTTTCATCAGGCATAATCGAGGATAAAGGTGATCCAGATATTGCTCTATATCTGCAAATCCCGGATCAACAAAAACCGGTCGACTTATGTATTCCCAGGGCCGGTCCTCAGCAGCCTTAAATTTGACCCGGGAATGGTAGGTATTGGAGCTAAGATAAGGGGGATCTATGTATATAAGATCAAAAGCCTTCCCATAGCCACTATGGAGCAAAAACTGCATCACCTGGAGGTTATCACCCTGGAAAATCCGTCCTGAAGGCTTATTATCCTTAGGGGGCAGCGACTCAGGCAGAAATAATTCAAATATGGAATCCCTGTCCCCAGCAGCGTAGGGGTGAACTATTTCTATAATATGATGATCAAAATCCTTATCATTAACTGGAGCATGGCTAGTTTTACTATCCCAGGCCAGTCTAATACTAAACTCACTCAAAGAGCAGCTCTCCTTACCTTTTTTCTTGATCTAAAAGAAGTTTACCATAAAAGGCGAGTTAATTTGGCATAAGACAGTATAATAGTCATCCGCGTATTGGTTGGACCATCGACTCATCACTTTTCTTGCCCATAACCCATGCTTATTAGCGGCTAAAGCAAAATGGGCCGGAAGTAAATCCAACCCATTATGGCTCCAAAATTAAATTATTTATCCGCTTCTTAGATTTTCCTGCCATATATTTCAAGAGGGGAATCTTATTCGTATTCCAATTGAATTTTAACCAGGTTGTCAGGGGTAAAAGCCCGTTCCGAAGCATAATAGTGATTGGTAATTGGAATTAGCAGTGTGAATATAATAGCTACCAGGGTTACCAGCAACAAATTCCTTCCCATCCTGGTCCCTCCTTTTTTCTAGATATGTTTCTTCAACTGCTTTAAAGCGGCCTTTTCCAGTCTGGAAACCTGGGCTTGGGATATGCCTATCTCTTCCGCTACCTCCATTTGGGTTTTGCCGGAGAAGAAGCGCAGGTTGACAATGTGTTTCTCCCGCTCGTTTAGTTTTTTCATGGCTTCTTTAATGGATATTTCTTCCAGCCATTGTTCATCGGTATTCTTGTCATCGCTTATCTGATCCATTACCAGGATAGGATCTCCCCCATCATTATATATAGGTTCGAATAAGGACACCGGCTCTTGTATGGCGTCCAGGGCAAATACCACTTCCTCCCGGGGTATCGCTAATTCCTGAGCGATTTGGCTTATTGAGGGTTCGGCTTCATTGGCATTCACCAACTTTTCCCGGGCCTGCAAGGCTTTATAAGCTATATCCCGTAAGGAGCGAGACACTCGTACCGCATTATTGTCCCTTAAATATCTTCTGATTTCACCGATAACCATGGGTACGGCATAAGTGGAAAACCTTACATTCTGACCCAGGTCAAAATTATCTATGGCCTTTATCAAACCGATACATCCCACCTGAAACAAATCGTCCACATATTCGCCCCGGTTGCTAAAGCGTTGTATCACACTTAATACTAATCTTAAATTGCCCTGTATCAAGGTTTCCCGGGCTTCATTATCACCCTCCTGCATCTTCGCAAATAATATTCTCATGGTTTCATTCTTCAATACTGGAAGCTTGGAAGTATTAACTCCACATATCTCGACCTTGTTTGTCAACACCTAACACATCCCCTGCCAAGTTTAATCTTCAAGGGTACTACTTCTTTACAATTGAGGATTTTGCATTAGCCAGGCATTTCCCATAGCTTTAAGAAAAAACCCTAAACTCAAAAACTTCTGCACTTGAATAGAAGGCAGGATTTTTCATATACAAAACCCTCAATTACCTGTGGATTAACAAAAAGGTTTTTATTAATTATTTACGCTTATACCAAAAATTATTCGGAAGGTAGAATATCGAGATTTTTTATGCCCAAGTGGAGTAAAGAAATGGCTGCCGGCTATAATACATTCCCCTGCTATTCGATTTTCTTGATTTCTCGCTGCAGCCTTTTTAAAATACGCTTTTCCAGGCGGGATATATAGGATTGGGAAATTCCTAAAATATCAGCTACTTCTTTTTGGGTTTTTTCTCCCCCTCCCATTAAACCAAAGCGCAGTTGAATAATGGTTTTTTCCCGGTTGCTGAGTTTATGCATAGCCTGCCATAATAGGCTTTTTTCCACTTCCCCTTCAATTTTTTTATATATCATATCACTTTCAGTGCCTAATACATCGGAAAGCAATAATTCGTTGCCATCCCAATCCACGTTTAAAGGTTCATCCAGGGAAATATCCCCCCGGTTTTTTAAGTTACGCCGCAGGTACATCAATATTTCATTTTCTATACAGCGGGAGGCATAAGTGGCCAATTTGATGTTTTTGCTGGGTTCGAAGGTATTGACAGCTTTGATTAGACCTATGGTTCCTATGGAAACCAAATCTTCGATGTTAATACCGGTATTTTCAAACTTTTTTGCAATATAGACTACCAAGCGTAAATTGTGTTCGATCAGGGTTGATTTAACCGTCATTTCACCCTGTCCCAGGCGAGTAATTAGATCCATTTCCTGCCGTTCCCCCAGGGGAGGGGGAAGTACTTCGGTAGACCCTATATAATGGATTGCTCTACTCAACTTAAGGGCTACCAGTATTTTGATTAGCCCCAGCCTAACCCGACTGATACTTTTTTGCCATCCCATAGCTATCTCCTCCTATCCACCTTCAACTATTTCTGCTGGAATCAACATTTGGTAATGGTTATGGGTACTCAATTTTCCCTGATATATTCCGACCACCATGTTCTTGTAACTGGGATAATTATGACCCAGATCCACCTTAACCTCATCAGCTCTGATACCCACCAGCATTCCATGCTCTTTGCCAATAGAAGTAAAGGGTATTAAACGCAAACGCCGGGACCAACTGCATTCTATCAAATCATCCAGCAACTGGCCTTCATCATGGTTGCGCTTAATAGCTTCCTTTACATCCTCCGGCAAACACTCCTTCAGCAAATCGTACTCGGCTACAATAACCGGCTTGTTGGTTAGAGGATCCCGGAGATTGTTCCCGGTATCTAAAAAGCCCTTGCCACTACAGCTCTTTTGGTCAAAAACCATTTCTACCTTGAATTTGAGCAGGCCCGGTATAATCCGCTGGCTGATCCATTTACCTCCAAATATTCCAATTAGCAAAGCAGATAATATACCCGCTCCCAACCATAGATAATGGGAATTAAGATTGTAGGCCTGCACCATATAGGAACAAGCTATGGAAGCTCCGGCTACCATGAAATTAATAGCATAAAAGAAAACAAAGGCTCTTTTAAACAGTTCCCAGCTGTCCAGGGGTAAAGCTATTAACAGCATTAAGCACGAAAAAAGTATCTTGGCGGGAAAAGTGTAGAAGCCCTGTAAGAATGGCAAAAGGTAACCAACTGCATATAAGCCACCCAAAAAGGCTGCTACTCCTATCCTGCTTAATACCGGAGTTGTTCGGGCCATCCGGGCGGTGGCCCAGAGGATGATAAAATCCATAATAAAATTAATCAAGAGGGTCATATCGGCGTAAACTTCAGGTCTATCCACTAGATCACCATCTCATCCTATAATTATCACACCCTTGCTGCTGCAATAATTCAACAGTCTTTGCTTTATCACATCAGTAAATACTTATTCCTTTTTCTGCCCCGGCATGTATTCCAAATTATACCAAATGCCAGGGGTGTTTTTTGTTTTTTTATCTGCAACAGCAGGGCTATAATAAGCTATAAAATGGGAAAAACCGGGGATCTAAGATCCCCGGTCAGCTCCGGTCAATAATTATGTGTTATTAGTCCTCTGTTCTGTTCCTTTGGCCCCAGAAACTATCTGTTTTTCCGCAAAAAGGGAGGTATTTCCAGATCAGCTCTATCCAAAAAAGATGGGGGTGGTTCCATGATCCGGCCTTTCCCACTATCCCCAGCTATTGAGGGCTTGGCGGTATCAAAACCAGTAGCTATAACAGTGACTCGAACTCCATCATCCAGGTTTTCATCAATATTGGCTCCAAAAATTATATTGGCTTCCGAGTCTGCAGCCTGATGTATTATTTCAGCTGCTTCATTAATCTCAAACAAGGTAAGATCACTGCCGCCACTAATATTGAATAATACCCCCTTGGCCCCCTCGATAGATGTTTCCAGGAGAGGACTGGAAATAGCCAGGCGGGCAGCTTCTGCAGCCCGGTTTTCACCCTTGGCCTGGCCAATGCCCATTAGAGCTGATCCTGTATTCTGCATAACCGTCTGGACATCGGCAAAATCACAATTAATGACTCCGGGTACCGCAATCAAATCGGATATTCCCTGCACGCCCTGCCGTAGAATATCATCGGCTATCTTAAAAGCATCATTAAAGGCGGTGTTTTTATCCACTACCTGTAACAAGCGGTCATTGGGAATGGTGATCAAACTATCTACTTCGGCTCTAAGGTTATTAATGCCATTCTCCGCCTGGGTATTTCTCTTGCGACCTTCAAAAGTAAAGGGTTTGGTCACTACTCCTACGGTAAGGGCTCCGATTTGCCTGGCTATTCTGGCCACAATGGGTGCTCCTCCGGTCCCAGTTCCTCCTCCCATACCAGCGGTAACAAAAACCATATCCGCTCCCTGCAGGGCTGATTTTATTTCATCAGCATTTTCTTCGGCCGCTTTCATGCCTATTTCAGGGTCAGCACCCGCGCCCAGTCCTTTGGTCAGTTTTGCTCCTACCTGTATTTTTTTCTCCGCTCGAGATAAATAGAGGGCCTGGGCATCTGTATTGACGGCGATAAATTCTACTCCCTTTAAGCCGGCATCGATCATTCTGTTAATGGCGTTGTTGCCACCACCACCAATACCGATAACCTTGATGTTGGCGAACTGCTGTATCTCTACATCAAAATCCAATGGCATTAATATACCTCCTCTAATTTTACGCAAAAAAATCTCTTAGCCAATAATTAATTTTATTAAACAGGCCATTAACTCGCGGCTTATTCTCATAACTAAGATCCAGATTATTGCCAGCGTAGATTAAGCCTCCAATAACAGTAGCATATTCAGGACGATTGATATCTGACTGTACACCACGAAGATTCTCCGGTATCCCCAGTCTGACTGTTATATCCAAGTGCTTTTCCATTACCTCATCTATGCCTTTGAGTTGTGCTGCCCCACCGGTAAGCACAATCCCACCCGGCATTTGCTCTAAGCATCCAAAACGTTTTAGCTCAGCATATATCATCTCTATCAATTCTACGACCCGGGCATTTATAATGTCAGCAATAACTTGTTGAGATACCTGTCTGACCTCTTTGCCCCTCAGATTCTGAACCTTAATAATATTGGCATCAGAAGCCTGTTCGGGTCCTGCTACCCCATCCTCTTCCTTTATTTTCACCGCATGTTCCAGAGAAGTTTTCAACACTATTGCTAAATCTCGGGTGATATAATCGCCACCAACAGGTAAAACCGAAGCATGCAAGAGTTTTCCACCTTCAAAATAAGCAATATCTGTGGTGCCTCCCCCGATGTCGATTAACACTACTCCCATTTCTTTTTCTGCCGGCAGTAATACTGCCTGGGCCGCCAGAATGGGATTATAAATCAGCCGCTCTATCTGCAAATCAATTTTCTCAGCACAGCGATACATGTTTTGTATAGCTGCAGTAGCGGCAATAACAATGGTCACTTCGGTTTCCAGCCGGCTTCCTACCATACCTACCGGGTCCTTGACCCCATCATATCCATCAACCACGTATTGTCTTTCAATGGTCTGTACCACACATCGATCCATAGGTAAAGCAACATTTCGTGCCGATTGCAGTACCCGGGACTTATCTTCGGTAGCAATTTCATAATTGGGATTGCCTACTGCCACTACGGCGCGATTATTCAAGGTACTGATGCTGCTGCCGGAATAGCCTAGTATAGCACTGTCAATTTCTTTTCCGGCCAGTCTTTCCAATTTATGCAAACATTCATCTATCACCTTGGCTGCAGTATCTATATCGATAATATTGCCTTTTCTCAAGCCTTGACTGTCTACCGTTGTTATCCCCAATATATGAATATCCTCGCCGTAGTTTAGCTCAGCCATGGCAGCTTTAATTTTGCTGCTGCCGGCATCGAGGCATACTACTATGTTTTGTTTTCTGATAACAACGCACCCCTTATAAAATGCCTATACTGATAAATACCACAAATGCTTGCCTATTCCTTTAATCGGGGCTGATTTTCTTTAGTGTTTTTTTAATAGATATCGACGAATTATACCCAAATTATTGAACAGGCGAACCCCAAATACGATAACCGCAGCCAGGTATAGTTCAACTCCCAGGCGGTCTCCCATATATGCTAGTCCCGCCGCTAAAAGCATATTGACAAAAAAGCCGGAGGTAAAAATCAGATAATCAAAACTGTCTTCCATATAGGCTCTAATTCCCCCAAACACCGAATCCAAAGCGGCTAAAACGGCAATGGACATATACTTGGTATACACCAGGGGCAGCATTACCGGCAATTGAAAGCCCAGTACTAATCCCACCAACAAACAGAATACTGCCAATAACCACATACCACTACTCCACCTTTTCTTGATACTGGGAAGGAACTGCATAGTTTATTTTGATAGGACCGCTATAGGCAGGCAGCTTAATTGTTTCCACTTTCTGTATACTGGTTTGTAACCCCAGGAATTTCAAGGTGTTTAAATGGCCCCCATTCAGCATAAGTCCGCTATGAAGCATATCCGGATCACCAATAGCTTCAATTGTAAAAGGAGGTCCGATTTTGGTCCAATTAACCAGAATCAGAGTGCCGGCACAACGAATTTCTGACATATTGGTAAGCCTTTCGCCATTAACTGCTATGGCTTCAGCCCCTGATGCTTTTAATTCATTAACCAGTATAAGCAAATCAGAATCATGTACAATAGAATAATTAGCATTATCCCCCGGTTGTATATTAAGATTACTGTCATTGAGGGTTACTACCACCCCGGGTCCTTCTGCCGGAATGGTCCCTGCCATCATCTGGGCTTTCTTTAACTCATCCTGCAGATCTTTCATGGCTTTATCTGTTTCCCGCACATTGATTAACTTATCCCTTAAGGATAATACCTCTTCTTCCAAAGTCTCTTTCTGCTGGGTCACGGTATTCAACTTCTGAGTTAATTCATCCACCCTTTCCGGCATTAGGTCAGCCTGGTAGGTATCAGTTGCCTTAAACTGAACCGCTAAAAGTATACCCATAACCAGGCAAACCAAAGCAATGGATATCTGTGCCCCTTTACCTTTCATAAAACCACCTTCTATAGTCCATTTACTTGATTTGTAGCGCTGGTTGACCAGCAAACCTGAGGTCTATGTACTGTAGCACACCGGTACCTTCCTCTTCCAGCTTTTCTTCAATCTGAAACACCTGGTTTATTAAGGCTACTTTTTCTTCCAAACGTTCTAAATTGCCAAATTTGATTTCGCTTCCTCTTAGAGTGTATATTAATATTTCGTTATTGTCCGAGTCATAGTGAAATTCCGATATCTGCTCCTCATCTTCCTGGGGCAGAAGCTGATAGATTTCTGCCACCATCTGTACCCCTTCGGTGGCTATGGCATGTCCCAAATTGACTTCCTCGGGGGGCTTATCAACTGTAATCAAACAATAATGGCCGGCTGGGAGGTTAATTACTCTATCTATGCACACCCCTTCCTCATCCAAGACCAAAAAATTATCATGATAAGGCATCAGCGCCCACTGTTTTCTTTCCTCCACCGTAATCTTTATCTCCCGGGGCAGGCGGCGGATTACCTGAGCCGATTTTATCAGGGGGTGAATCTCTATGGCTCGAGCGCAAAGGCGGTTGTTGACCTTAAATATATTGGTTCCAAGGCTTAGGTCAGACAAGCGTAAGACTTCGGACTCTGAAACCTTTTCGGTTCCGCTTATGGAAATTTTATCAATATAGAAAAAAGAACTATATAAAAAAAACAACAGGCATATGAGAGCAATAAAAATCAATATTGCAATATAAAAAAGGCTGCGGGATCTCTGCTTTACCATTATTTCTCCTAACCCACCATTATTGTGATGATTATACCAGAAATCGACTGAAAAATCATTAAATTATAGACCTAAGACCCCATAAATTAATTTTTTCTCTCTATATCGGCTCCCAATCCTCTTAGCTTAAGATGGATGTTTTCATATCCCCGGTCTATATGTCTTACCCCGGTGATTTCTGTCCGCCCCTTGGCAAATAATCCAGCTAGAATCAAAGCAGCTCCAGCCCTTAAATCGCTGGCCTCCACGCAGGCTCCTTCCAATTCTTCCCGGCCTTTGATTATGGCCACTCTTCCTTCGATTTTTATGTCTGCGCCCATGCGTCTCAGCTCCGGCACATGCATGTAACGGTTTTCAAAAATAGTCTCAACTACTATACTGGTTCCTTTAATGGTAGAGAGCAAAGCCATAGTTTGAGGCTGCATATCGGTAGGAAAGCCGGGATAGGGCATAGTCTTAAAATCAGCCGGCCTGAAACACCTGCTGCCCATAACCCTGATGCCGGTGCTGGTCTGCATTATTTCCACTCCTATTTCTCTCAGTTTATAAACCAAAGGTTGAATATGTTCCTTGGCCACATTCTCAATAAATACATCTCCCCGGCTTATGGCTGCCCCAATCATAAAGGTACCAGCTTCAATCCTATCTGGAATAACCACATGATTAATACCGCCAAACTTACTTACCCCGTCTATTCGAATGGAATCCAAGCCGGCTCCTTTAATCCTGGCTCCCATACGATTTAAGAAATTTTGCAAATCAACAATTTCGGGTTCCCGGGCGGCATTTCGAATTATAGTAGTACCTGGTACCGTACTGGCCGCCATGATCAGGTTTTCCGTAGCGCCTACACTGGGGAAGTCCAATAGTATTTCCTTTCCCGATTTGGGCCTGCCTTCTCCAATCATAAATCCGGCTTTTTCCCAAACCCGGTAACCTAAGTTATTAAAGCCCTTTAAATGCAAATCTACCGGCCGACTGCCTATAGCACAGCCACCGGAATAAGCTACTTTAGCGGTCCCGAAACGAGCTAATAGGGCACCCATAACCAGATTGGAAGCCCGCATCTTGCGGGATATTTCTTCTGGTATCTCACAGGACCTGATATTTCGACTATCAATTATCAAAGAATCGCTCTCTCGTTTAACCCTGGCCCCTAAAATACTCAAGGCCTCTGACATAACTTTAATGTCTTCCAGGTCTGGTACTTCTGATAAAACTACCTCACTGGAAGAGAGTATACTAGCTGCCATTATCGGCAATACCGCATTTTTGGCTCCGCTTATCTTAACCTGCCCCTTAAGGGAAGCTCCTCCATTGATAATCAAGCTATCCAACTAAAAACACCCCCATCAGGGTTTTACCTGAAGAAAGTCTTATTGATTTTCTACTAACTCCCGCCCTATTTTCCAAATATCTCCAGCCCCCATAGTAATAATCATATCCCCTTCCTGCATGTTCTGTAGCAGGTATTCTTTGATATCGGCAAAAGTAGGCAGATAAAGGGTTCGGCATCCAGTATTCTTGGTAGCCTGATATACATTCCAGCCGCTTACCCCCTCCAAAGGTGATTCCCCGGCTGAATAAATCCCAGTAATTATAGCCAGATCAGCTTCTTTTAGAGACTCTCCCAGTTTCTCACCCAGCAGTTTGGTACGGGTATATCGATGGGGCTGGAATACTACTACAATCCGTCCCGGGTGCACCTTGCGAGCGGCATCGATGGTAACTCTTATTTCGGTGGGATGGTGGGCATAGTCATCAATTATCACCGCCCCCTCCCGGTATCCAATCAGCTCAAATCGTCTTCCTGCCCCCCTAAAATCCTTAATGGCTCTTCGGGCCTCTTCCCAACTTCCCCCTAGCTCCAAAGTGACGGCAATAGCAGCCAAAGCATTAATCGCATTATGCTGACCGGGAACCGCCAGTTCCATAGTGCCTATCTCTTTACCCTGTTTAAATACCCGGCACTTTGATCCCATACCTTCAGGTATCCAATTATCGAAATAATAATCGTTGCTCGGCTCCATACCGTAAGTGATGACCCGGGTTTTAGCACTTGCCTTTATTATCTGATTAAACTCATCTTCTCCATATAGCAAGGCAAACCCATCGGGCTTTACCTGCTCAATATACTGACGGAAAGCATTCTGAATATTTTCCACTGATTTGTAGTAGTCCAAATGGTCATCTTCGATATTGGTGATAACTGCCACGTAAGGATTCAATTCCAGGAAGGAGGCATCACTTTCATCAGCTTCCACTACTGCATAACTGCCTTGCCCCAAACAGGCATTTAAACGACTGCCCTGTAATTCTCCTCCCACAATAAATGTAGGATCAAAGCCATTATAGTCCAGGCACATATAGATCATAGAGGTAGTAGTTGTCTTTCCGTGGGCTCCGGCTACCGCTATCCCTTGTCGTTTATTCACCAACTCAGCCAGCATCTGGCCTCGCGAGAAAATCGGAATCCCTTTCTCCCGGGCAGCTACGATTTCGGGGTTATTGGAGGGAATAGCGGTAGAAAATACCAGACGTTGAATACCTTCCTGGACATGGGATGAAGAATGGCCTTGAAATACTTCTATACCCAGTTCCGATAATTTTTTAGTTGTATTATTACTCTGCAGGTCAGAACCACTTACTTTATATCCTTCTTCACTCAGGACCCTGGCAATACCGCTCATGCCTGCTCCAGCAATTCCTACCATGTGCACCCATACTGCTTTGGCAGCGGCCATATCCTCATCTCCTTAAACTTTATATAAAAGAATTACATCTTATAGTATGCACAATTAACAAAAGTGGTTACATTAGCCATAGCCTGTCTCCTTATTTCACTGTTTACATTTACGCTAAGGATGTCGATGGTTGATATAGCTTTAGGAAATATGGCGGCTTAGTATTTTTTCAAGATGATATCCAATATTTTATTCAAAGCATTTGGCCGGGCTTCATTTTTAATATTGCTACTCATCTGTTTTAGAATGTCTTTATTTTTCCTTAATTCTTCCAGTTTCTTATATAGAGTTTCTCCATCCAAGAACTCATCAATAACCATAGTAGCTGCTTTTTTTTGCAGCAGGGCCCGGGCATTTTTTTCCTGGTGATTTTCAGCCGCGTAAGGATAAGGTACCAGAATGGCAGGCAGCCCCAGTATGGCCAGTTCACTCAAGGTGCTGGCTCCAGCCCGGCAAAGGGCCAGGTCAGCAGCTGCCATTGCATCTTCTATATTATGCATGAAAGGTTTAAGCAATAAGCGATCCTTATTGAAGCGAAGAGATTCAATTTGTGGGCTGATACCCTCATACTCCATTTCACCGCTTATCCAAATCACCTGTATATCCGGCAGTGAATACTCCTGTAATAATTGCAGGACGGCTCTATTAATGGATGCAGCTCCCCTACTGCCTCCAAAAGCCAATAAAGTAAAAACACCCCGCTTCAGGCCAAGTTTTTTAATGGCAGCTTCCCGGTTAACCTCCATAATTTCATGTCTGACCGGCAAACCTGTTACTTTGATATTGGCAGCCTTCAGATAGCGGGCCGCCTCAGGAAAATTGATCATAACACAGTCAACCTTTTTGGCCAGTTTACGGTTAGCTATTCCGGGATAGGCATTTTGTTCATGAATAAATGTTTTGCAACCTGGGAAAAGGGTAGCTGCCGATACCACTGGAAAAGACACATAACCACCAGTACCAACTACTATTTGGGGCCCGAAACCCTTAATTATGCTCCAAGCTTGAAATATACTACGGGGAAATTTGACCAAGGAGGCAGAGGCCTTAAGGAGGGAAGAACGATTCAGCCCGGAAATATCCACCGTAACGAAATCCAATCCAGTCTGGGGCACGATTTTGCTTTCCAGTCCCTGTTGGGTACCTACATATAATATATTTGAAGCAGGAAGCCTGTCCTTTATCCCACTGGCTATAGCCAAGGCTGGGTAAATATGTCCTCCGGTTCCGCCTCCGCTAATCACAACTTTCATAAGTCTTTTCTCCTTTTCTGCTGGAGGTTCAGCTGGAATTTTAATCAACACCAGGCTTATTAACAATTACTATTAACGACTGGAACTATAACGGGAAATATTTAAGAGCAAACCCACTGCTACCATAGTAAAAGCCAAAGAAGAACCGCCATAGCTTATAAAGGGCAAGGTAATACCGGTAACCGGCAATACTCCTGATACCACCCCAATATTGATGGCCGCTTGAAATACTATCATTACAGTTAATCCGGCAGCCAATAGACTACCAAAGGTATCGGGAGCATAAATGGCAATCTTGAAGCCTCGCCAGGCAAAAAGCAGAAATAAGCCGATAACCAGTCCGGCTCCTATAAAACCCAGTTCTTCCCCTAAAATGGCGAAAATAAAATCTGTATGCTGTTCAGGCAGGTAAAAAAACTTTTGCCTGCTTCTACCTAACCCCAGACCAAATAGCCCCCCGGACCCCAGTGCATATAATGATTGTATAGTCTGGAATCCTTCATCACTGGCGTATTTCCAGGGATCCAAAAAAGCGATCCATCGTTCCATACGATAGGGTTCCATTTTTATCAGGGCTCCAACTGCCCCTACTCCCCCTATGGCCATTAATCCCAAATGGGATACTCTAGCTCCGGCAGCCACCATCAGAAAAAATACTGTTCCGGCAATAGCGAAAGCAGTTCCCAGGTCAGGCTGCTTCATGATCAGCCCACATACCAGAGCCAGCAGCAATACATATGGTAATATTCCGTATTTGAAGGTCTTCATTTTATCCAGGTTTATGTCCATGGCCCGGGCAATAAACATGACCATAGCCAGTTTAGCCATTTCCGAAGGGGCAAACCCTGCAAAACCCAGGTTAAGCCAGCGGCTGGAACCCTTGGTTTCAACCCCTAAAGGAGTTATTACCAGAATCAAACACAATAGGGCCAACACCATCATGGGTAAGGTTAATTCCCGTAGCCGAAGGTAGTTGATTTTCATCACTATGATCATGGCTGCTATTCCTATAACTACCCATAATAGCTGTTTTTTAAAGAAAAAATAGGGGTCATCATATCTAACCCCAGCAGTTACTGCACTGGAGCTAAATACCATAACCAACCCTATGCCCAGTAAGGTCAGTGTAGTTATAAAGAGAATGAAATCAGGTGGTCCTTTTTTTAATCTCAAACTATTTTTCCTCCCTGCCCTCCAGCATAGATCTCTGTTCTCTATTGATGCTTCCCTATCTTAAAACTCTTAGCTCATGATATTCTATTCAAGAGCTTTCCCACTAAGAGATTTGACCAATTGACAGAATAAATCTCCCCGGTGTTCGTAACTGGGAAACATATCCCAGCTGGCACAGGCTGGAGATAATAATACCACATCTCCCGGCTTTGCCAAATTATAAGCCATCCTTACCGCCTCCGGAAAACTCCCTACCTCATGTATATTCTTGTAGTTCACATCCATGACTGCCTGTTTGATCTCTTCTTTAGCTTCTCCCAGCAAAATTAGTTCTTTTACCTTGCTCTTTATCAGCTCTGCCAGTTGATCAAAAGAAGAGCCCTTATTCCGGCCTCCGGCGATAAGTATTATAGGATTATCGAAAGATTCCAGTGCTTTTATAGCCGATTCCGGATTGGTAGCCTTGGAGTCGTTGATATAGAGAATATTATTTTGGCAATCTACCTCTTCCAACCGATGCCTTACCCCTTTAAAACTGCTCAAAACTTCGGCTATAGCAGGTGCAGCTATTCCGCCCAGGTAGGCCATCATAGCCGCACAGAGTACATTCTCCAGATTATGTTTTCCTCGCAATTTTATCCGGTTAAGAGGGCAAATCCGTACTTTTTTGTTCTCGACCATAATTGTCACATGATTATCTTCCACAAAAGCCCCTTCAGATAATGGCTGTTCAGCTGAAAAATAGAAGAGTCGAGCCGGACAACTAGGGCCAAGTTCTCTTAATATAGGGTCTTCATAATTGAAAACCGCATAGTCCTCTGGCCTTTGCTTTTGGAATATTTTAGCCTTGGCTTCAACATAAGCCCTCATGCTTTGATGGCGGTCCAGGTGATCAGGAGTTATATTTAAGATGCCGCATATATGGGGCCTGAAGTCCACTGCTGTCTCCAGCTGGAAACTGGACACTTCTACTGCGATTACTGCATCCTCTACCTCATCCACCAGGGTAGCCAGAGCAATTCCAATATTACCAGCAGTAAATGCCCTTTTTCCTCCCCGGGCCAATATTTCCTGCAAAAGAGCAGTGGTAGTGGTTTTTCCGTTGGTTCCAGTAATGGCCAATAACTCAGTCTGCTCCTTCTTTAGACGATAGGCCAGTTCCAACTCTCCAATAACAGGAATGCCTTGAGCAAAAGCCTCTTGAAAGGGCTGGATATTCAAGGCAATACCTGGACTAGCAATCAGCAGGTCGTAATTGTGCCGGCTTACCTTGGGATAATCACCGGTATAGATTTCAATGCCTGCTCTTTGCATACTCTCTATATCAATTCCTGTTTCATCGGCGGCTTTATGATCACATACTGTCACCAAAGCATTCCTGCTCCTGAGGATTTGCGCTGCTGCTATCCCACTTCTCCCCAAGCCTACTACCAGCACTTTTTTATTTTCCAGCTTCAAGTAACCCACTTCCTTTAAAATACTATGAAAAACCAGGTGACCCTATCCCAGTCCTTTGAAGCTCCATAAGCCCAATAGTACAAAAAACAAACCCATACACCAAAAGGTTCTAACCACTTTTCTTTCTGACCACCCTTTAAGTTCATAATGATGGTGAAGGGGAGCCATACGGAATATCCTTTTTCCAGTAGTCTGGTAAGATATTATCTGCAGTATAACACTCAGGGTTTCTATTACATAGACCCCGCCGATTATGATCAGGGCTATCTCTGAACGGGTTATAGCTGCAGCCGCAGCTACCGCTGCTCCTAAGGCCATGGAACCTGTATCTCCCATGAATACTCGAGCCGGATAACGGTTAAATACCAGGAAGCCCAAACAAGCTCCGGCTAATGCGCCGCAAAATATGGCCAGGTTATAATGGGCAGTCATTAAAGACACAATAAGAAAAGCCAGGGCCACTAAGAGGGTGATTCCACTGGCTAGTCCATCCAGACCATCGGTAAGATTTACTGCATTGGAAGAGGCCAATAAAACGAACACCAAGAAAGGTATATATAAATATCCCAGGTCGATTGAATTACCGCTAAAGGGAATGATGATACTGGTTCCCCGTTCCAAATAAAACATGAGAAAAAGGGAAAACAATATCCCCACCAAAAGCTGCAGTCCTATCTTTTCCCGGGCTCTTAATCCCAAAGATCGTTTAAGCACTACCTTGATATAGTCATCCCAAAAACCTATACCTCCAAAAGCCAACATGACCAAGACCGCCAGCAATACTTCCACACTGGCCCCAGCCATAATAAAGCTGGAAACCATCACCGCAGTGATAATGATAATACCACCCATGGTGGGAGTGCCGGCCTTTTTCAAATGCCTCTGAGGTCCATCTTCCCTGATGCTCTGCCCCACTTTCAGTCTGCTCAAAAAAGGAATCATAAAAGGCCCCATAGCTATCGAAATAATAATAGCTATTCCCGCTGCCAGTATAGCGTTGATAATATAATCATAGCCCTGCATCAACTACTCTCCTCCAAAAAATTTAACATATATTAAAGTGTGATTCTGCTGCGAAAACCCTGGAGCAAAATTGCTTTGAATGCATGAATATGCAGCAGCCCTAAATCTGAATTCAAAAACAAGGGTTGGACCATGCAAAAACTGATGTGGACATACCCCATATACCTTTTTCCAGGAAAAAATATAAAGATTAGTACTCTCCTTCATTCGGTATCAGGGTTTTATCTACCAATTTCTCCAACTCCATAGCTCGTGAGGCCTTGAAGACTATGGTACTCTTTTTATTCCACACTTGTCGTATTAAATCCAGGCAATGCTCGGGCTCCGGGTAGTAATAGATATTCTTTGCCGGCATACCGGCTTCCTTGGCCCCTTCAGCAATAAACCTGGCCCTATCCCCTACTGTGATCAGGGTATCCACTTTCAGTTCCCAGGCCTTTTGCCCCACCTCTATATGTCCTTTTTGCTCATAGTCGCCCAGTTCGAACATATCGCCCAAAACCGCAACCAGATTTCCCGAACCGGCTATAGCCCTGGCAGTTTCCAGGGCTGCGGCCATAGATATGGGGTTAGCATTGTAAGTATCGTTTATTAATGCTCCCCCCTCTGGATATTTATAGATATTCAACCGGTTCCCATAAGGTTGATAGAGATCCAGACCAGATTGAATTGAAACCGGGTCCAGGCCCATTAAAAAAGCTACCCCGGCAGAGGCCGCAATGTTTGGGGCCAAAGGTCTGGCCGGCAGTCCGAAATGCAGATGAGCCAGTTTTCCCATAAGATCCATATCGATATGCATACCCTGACTATCCAGCTGGACTTCCTTTATTTGAAAATCACAGTGGGATTTATAACCAAAGGTATACTGGCGACAGGAATACCTGGAGGCTTCTTTTACCAGTATTTCATGGTCTCCGTTAATTAGAGCAAAATCCTCTGAATTTAAAACAGCCAGTATCTCGCATTTAGCCTGAGCTATATTCTCCAATTGTCCCAGCTTTTCCAGGTGAACCTTTTCTACGTTGGTGATTACTGAACAAGTGGGTCGGGCTATATTTACCAGTCTTAATATTTCTCCCGGACCTCGCATAGCCATTTCCAGTACTGCACACTGATGCTTTTTCTCCAATCTGAACAAGGTTAAGGGTACACCTATATCATTATTGAAGTTGGCCTCGGTTTTCAAAGTGTTAAATTTACTGCTTAGACAATAGTAAATCATTTCTTTGGTGGTAGTTTTGCCTACACTGCCAGTGACAGCTATAAGTGGAATGGGGAATTGGCTCCTATAGTACCGGGCTAAATCCTGTAAAGCCTGTAGAGTATCCTCAACCATAATTAAAGCTTTGCCCTCCGGAAGGGGTAGGAATGGGTCCCAGAGACGAGATATTACCGCTGCCGAGGCCCCATTTTGCAGGGCTGGCACTACATAGTCATGACCATCAAAATTCTCCCCGGCTAAGGCAAAAAACAGGCTTCCTTCAGCAGTATTTCTGGAATCGGTGCTGATAGCCTGAATATTCATACTCCAAGGGCCTTTTATAAGTTTTCCCTTTATTTGAGCACATATGATCTCTAGGCTTAAGTTCATTTTCTTTATCCTTTCAAAAACTCTGCCGCCACTTTGCGATCATCAAATTCTAAGACCTTATCTTTAACTAATTGATAGGTTTCATGACCTTTGCCGGCAATGATAATCAAATCGCCTTTTTTCCCGAAATTAATAGCATGACGAATAGCTTCCCGGCGGTCGACAATGATAGCGTAACGGGAGTTTTTAACCTGGTCCAGGCCAGGTATGATATCTGCTATTATAGCCTCTGCTTCTTCACTGCGAGGATTGTCAGAGGTTACAATACAAAAATTGCTATAGCGAGCTGCTATTTCTCCCATCAAGGGGCGCTTGCCCTTATCCCTGTCCCCACCGCAGCCGAATACTGTTATAAGCCGGTTTTCTACAATCTGCCTGGCGGCCTTTAATATGTTTTCCAAGCCATCAGGAGTATGTGCATAATCTACTATCACCGTAAAATCCTGCTGAGATGGCACCTTTTCAAATCGTCCGGCTACTCCCGGCAAGTCCTCAATAGCCTGAGCGATATCCCTTTCTTCTATGCCGGCGGCCAATCCAAAAGTAATGGCGGCCAAGGCGTTATAAACACTGAAGCGCCCAATAAGTTGCATATCGATTGCTTTGGGCTGATCCCCGTTGTAGCTATATTCAAAACTGCTACCAGTCAGGCTAAAGCTTAGTTTATGAGCCTGCACATGGGCAGCTTGATCAACTCCATAAGTAAAACAGCGCACCTCTCGGGAAGCCTCCCGGAAGGATTCAGCATATGCATCATCAGCGTTTATTATACTAAAACAATTATCACCCTCAAGCATTTTAAATAATTTTAATTTGGACTGCAAATAATTTTCCATATTCAGATGATAATCCAGGTGATCCTGGGTAAGATTGGTAAATACTGCGGCATGGAATTGGATTTGCTCCACCCGGTGCAAGTCCAGGGCATGAGAAGACACTTCCATCACCAGGTATTCCGCCTTCTCCCGGCAGCACAGACTCATGAACTCCTGGATTTCCAGAGCTTCCGGGGTAGTCCTTCCCAAATCCATCTCTATATCTCCTATTTTTGCATATAAGGTCCCTAAAATGGCCGTCTTTTTTCCCGCTTTATCTAATATTGCTTTGATCAGATGAGTGGTGGTAGTTTTACCATTGGTTCCGGTAACTCCAATAACCTTTAACTGGCAGTCAGGTTTACCATAATAATTCCTCGCTAAAAATGCTAAGGCCTTCCTGGTATTGGCAGTACGAATTAAGAGTATTCCAGATGGCACCTCAATTTCTTTCTCAACCAAAACCGCTACGGCACCTTTCTTGATAGCATCGGCGACAAACAAATGCCCGTCCGTTTTAAAACCAGTTATAGCTACAAACAGACAAGCCGGGGTAGCTTTTCTAGAATCATATTGTACCCCACTTATCTCAATTCCGGGGTCACCCGAGATAATCTCATAATCTACACCTTCAAAAAGCTCTTCCAGTTTCAAATTCAACCCTCCCTTATAAAAGGTATAATGGTCAGCTATCCTTTTATTTGAATTCTTGCCAGCTTCTTCAGCTTTATTCTCCAATGGGCTGAAACTTAACCCTCAGGCTGGAACCAGTGCTTATTACCTTGCCGGCTTCCGGTTTCTGTTCATAGGCCAGACCATGTCCTTCGGGAATCAAGTGTAAACCCAGTTTAGCTAATATGCTGGCTACTTCTTTCATGGATTTGCCCTGCAAATCAGGTACGGTTACTTCTCCTTCATTGTTTTCCTCAGCGTAAGGAGACATATGAATAATAACCTGGGCTCCCTTGTTGATCTTGGTCCCAGCCAAGGGAGTCTGCTGCCAGACAATCTCCCCGTCTCCTTCCACTTTAACCTGAAGCATCCGTTTATTAATTGCCGATATGGCTTCAGACAACGGCAAGTTAACCACATCCGGGGTAACTACCTGTGCCTGTTTTTCACTGCTTTCCTCACCATTCTCGCTTTGGTATATAGGCTCTTCCAAATAGCGCAGAGAATCCTTCATTATTTCTCGAAAAGCAGGCGCAGCCACCCAGCCGCCATAGTAAGGATAACCCTGGGGCGCGTCAACTACCACCATACACACCAGGCGGGGTTTATGGGCTGGAGCAAAACCCACAAAGGAAGCTACATACTCATTAGCCAAATAGCCGCCAGTGGGAGCTATTTTCTGAGCCGTACCGGTTTTACCGGCACAGCGATATCCTTCCAAATAAGCATTACGCCCAGTACCATTTATTACCTCACCTTCCAGAATGATACATAGGCGATGGGCGCTTTCTTCTGAAATAACCTGTTCGACTACTTTCGGCTTGTTTTCATGTATTATTTCCCCTTCCCGGTTTATTACCTGTTTTACCAGGTGGGGCTGCATTTTCTGGCCATTATTGGCTACGGCAGCCACCGCAGTAATTAATTGAATGGGGGTTACTGCATTGGCCTGCCCCATGGCCATGGTACCCAGGTCGATTTGCTTGGCATTCTTCTTGTTGACTAATATCCCGGTAGCCTCTCCAGGAAGGTCTACACCAGTTTTTTTCCCAAAGCCGAATTTCTCCACATATTCAAAATACCGGGCCAGGCCTAATTCCATTCCTACCTCCACAAAGCCCACATTGCATGAATTCTCTACAATCTGAGCAAAGGTCTGGTCACCATGAGCACGGCGATTCGGGCAACCGATGGTCTCCTTGCCTACCTTAATATAACCGGGACAATAAAACTTGGTGTTTTCATGGACTATCTTTTCCTCCAGGGCCATGGCGGCAGTAGTGATTTTCATAGTTGAGCCTGGTTCATAGGCATCATTGATACACCAATTGCGGCGATTAGCATCAGGATAATCTCCATAATGGTTAGGATCAAAGGTGGGACGATTGGCCAAGGCTAAGATTTCCCCGGTAGAGGGATCCATAACTATAGCTGCAGCAGCCTTGGCCTGTCTTTCTTTAAACACCTTATCCAATTCCCTTTCAGTAATATACTGAATGGTTTCATCTATAGTAAGAATAAGATTCGCCCCGTCCACTGGTGCGATATATTTGTGGGTGGCCTCCGGAATGGGACGATTGGCTGCATCATGCTCGATCACAATACGCCCAGGAGTACCCCCTACCAGTTCATTATAATAATAGTCAATTCCCTCCAGACCGGTATTATCAAGACCAGCGATTCCCAGCACATGGCTGGCCAGAGTACCTTTCGGATAATAGCGGCGGCTTTCTTCTGTCATATCAATCCCAGGCAGGTCCATATCCCTTATGGCCGCTGACTTCTCCGGGTCTACCTGGCGTTTTATCCATTCAAAGGAGCTGGCCTTGGTAATCCGCTCCAGCAATGCTTCTTCGTCCATATCCAATACCTGGGCTAGTTTTTTGGCTATTGTTTTTTCCTCACCGCTGGCTAATACTTCAGCCGGTATAGCGTATATAGAATCCGCACTGATGGATATGGCTAATTCTTTTCCATTCCGATCATAGATAATACCACGTTTGGATTCTACCGGAACATCCCGCATTCTGTTTTGCATGGCTTTTTCCGACAATTCGTTGCCTCGTACGAATTGTACCCAAAAAACTCTGAATCCCAAAGCAAAAAAGCCCAACGCAAATAATAAAAAAAGCGTTATTATACGCTTCCTCACAATAAGATTGCTGGTTTGCATTTGTTAAAAGCACCCCATTTTTATTAGTTATTATCAGCGAGCTGCATCAAGCTAAGATATAATTTTTCTAGAGAACCGCCTTCATTATCTTCAAGAACTAAGCTTTCGTCTACCGTTGCCACCTGAGAGCTATCCTGGGATGAAGAATTGCTCTGGCCAGAAACCGCCATTTTAATACTATTGTCCGGTTTATACATATTAAGCTCAGTTTGGGCTACTGTTTCTATGCGAGGTAGTGCAGTCAATTGAGCTATCCGGTATTCTATCCGGTCATTTTCAGTCTGCAGTCCGCTAATATCCTTTTCCAATTGTATTATCTGATAACCCAAGCTAGCTGATTGTATACAAAGACCCACCAGAAATATGCCATATAAAAACAGCCCTATACCTAACTTCCCCAGCAGTTTTTTGCGTTTATTGGCTTTTTTCTTAACCACTTTTTTTACTATTCGCTGTTTACGCGGCTCAATTACGATTTCTTCATTCCATGCTGGTTCATACGTATAGCCCGCCTGTATCATATTATTCGGTCCTCCTCTAATATAGAACTATATTTTCTGGGCCACCCTCAGTTTAGCACTTCTGGCCCGGTGATTACTCAAAGATTCTTCTTCACTGGCAGTTATGGGCCGGCGATTCAGCAATCTCAACTGAGCTCTTTGTCCCCCGCAGGTACACACCGGTTGCCGGGGAGGACATATACAATTCCGGGTTCTTTCGGAAAAGAAACGTTTAACCATTCTATCCTCCAGTGAATGGAAGGTAATTACCGCCAGTTTGCCTCCTGGTTTTAAGGCTTCCACCGCCTGGGGTAAGGCTTCTTCTATGGCACCCAACTCATCATTGACCGTTATACGTATGGCCTGAAAGGTCCTCCGGGCCGGGTGCTTTTCCCGCCGGTAGTGGGCTGGAACCGCTTGTTTAATAATTTCCACCAGTTCCAGAGTAGTATCGATGGTCTTAATATTTCGCGCCTTAACTATGGCCCCGGCTATTCTCCGCCCATAGCGCTCTTCACCCAGGCGATAGATGATATCAGCCAACTCTTCTTCCGGGCATAGATTGATAATATCCCAGGCCTTAAGGCCAGAACTTTTATCCATTCGCATATCTAATTCAGCTTCCTGATGGAAACTAAACCCCCTGTGAGCCTGATCCAATTGAAAGGAAGATACTCCCAGATCCATCATGATTCCATCTACCTGTCCCAGTTCCTCAGGTTCTACAATCCTACTTAAATCCCGGAAATTACCATGCACGAAACGTATTCTGCTGTCTGTCAATTGCTCCTGGCAGAGCTCCAGAATTTGTATATCACGGTCTATGGCTATCACCCGGGCTTGTTCTCCCAAACGTGCTATTAAGGCTTTTAGGTGTCCGCCTCCCCCCAGGGTACAGTCAATATATAATCCGTTGGGATCTCCCATCAAACAGTTAATAGTCTCCTCCAGCAGTACCGGTTGGTGGATCATAAACACTCTCCTAAATACCAAGATCGATCAGTTTTTCAGCGATATCTTCATAGGAAGCCGCTGCATTTTGATTATAGCTTTCCCACTTATCGCTGGCCCAAATCTCAATCCGTGATCCAACCCCGATAACACTGACATCCTTTTCAATTCCAGCATAGTTTCTAAGGTTCAAGCTTAATACGGTGCGGCCCTGCTTATCCAGTTCCAATTCCGCTGCCCCAGAGAAGAAAAAGCGCACAAAAGACCTTACATCAGCTCTGGTTAAAGGCAGGGCCTGTAATTTCTCTTCTATACTCTTCCATTCTTCCAAGGGATATAGGAAAATACAATTATCCAGCCCTTTGGTGGCCACAAATCGCTCCCCCAAAAGTTCACGAAACCTGGAGGGAATAGTAATACGGCCTTTATTGTCCAATGCGTGCTGGTATTCTCCCAGAAACATAGAAATTTTCCTCTCCCACTGGTTTTAGGGATATTCATCCACTACCATCCACTTCTCTCCACTCTATTCTCCTTCACATTCTAAATACCCTGCTTTGTGAATATCGTAACATGTCGGTAAATTATTCCAGATTTCTGCGCAAGCAAAAAAATACCCCAAATAATGGGGTTTTTGCGGTATTTCCTTTTCCGTATTGCCGGCTTATGGAGAAAAAAGGGTAAAATAGTCCTATTATTATTGGGACCTTTTAGTATCGGGAGCAAATGCGGTTTGACAATGGACAGGGTTCTGCCTATCAATCTTCATAATTTCGGATGCCTGTAGGGGCGACCTGCGGTCGCCCACCTGGGGTCGGCGATAAATACCGTACATTTGGCATTATACGGGCGGGAGGTGTAGGGGCGACCTACGGTCGCCAGCTGGGGAATGACCAAATCACGTTGTAAGCTGGTAGGGGCGACCTGCGGTCGCCAGCCTGGCCAGGGTCGATTCTATTCTATCCATATGGCATTAGAGAATATCCAGGGACGGTATCCCAGCAGATGGCGATGATATACCTCAACTCGATACACTCCTGGCTCAAGATCATAAAAAACATGTTGGCGGCCGCGGCTGCTTTCTACCTCTATCCCATTTCTGAGGAGCTTTACCAGAGCCGGTTTAGGAGTAAACACCCACCCGGTCAGCTTGCTGCTAAAAGGTAGCGAATCCCCCATCTGCCATCTCTTCCCCTCCCCTTCCACAAAAAAACGAAATCCATAGCTGTTTATGAAATAATCATAGGCAATCCATAGCTGCCCCTGGCGGATGGCATGGTATATTTTGTACTTGTCATCTGCAACTTGCCCGCTTAAAGGGGTAGGGCATAAAACATGAACATTTATGCAGCGAAAGGCAGTTTCATAAGGGGATACGGTCACCCATAAAATTCCTGCTTTCATCTTAAAACCATGAGCATCCGAACCTCCTACGGCAATTATTTTCTTCCCCTGCCCCTGATACTGATCCAGTTTTTGTAGAGCCAGGGGACAAGGTCCGGTTAATGCTGCATGGGGATATATAAGCAAAAATAAACCTTTTATAATACTGCTAACATGTTCTTTCCACTGGGAAGTGAAGTTCCAAACCTCAATCCCTTGAAAATCCTGGACCTGCCAATCGGTCCACTGATACTTAATCCCATCTCCAAATACAGGGGATCCTTTTTCAAAAGGATGGGCAATGATACCTATTCCATCCTGGCGGTTTACTCCATCTATTACCTCTTGCGGGTACTCATCATTATTCTTCACTTCCTGGCTGATATCCAGGCATATATAATGATTTTGGCTGACATTGGCCTCCATTCCAATCATCACCAAGACCCCTTGCTGATAACCTTCCTTTTTTTCGTATAGCCCTTTGAGGGTATAGTGGTCAGTGATAATGATAAAGTCCAAGCCGGCCTGGGCGGCTCGGGCTGCTATATCCTCGATATCCAGCGAACCATCAGAATAAGTAGAGTGCATATGCAAATTGCCGAGATATTCATACATCAAAATCACCTCCATGACCTTGGGGGACGGAATTGGGCTCAAGCATTTTCCCTGCCCACATCAAGCTTTTCTGAGTACCAGCAGTTTTAATACCTGAGCATCAGAATCGACCCCAGGGTCAAAAACAAAAGGTAGGGCGATAAACGCTTGCTACCTTTCCACTCCTGTTCCGGATTAAGCTTGTTTTCCCGTATAACTTATTCTTCTGTAATACTTATTCCCCTTATTAAACTTTATTCTAGGCTTTAGATTAAAATTACTTTCAGTAAGGCTGGATCTACAGTTTATACAGGGTACTTTCATCCAGAAATTTTATTCCCTTTTCGTTAAATATTTTTCTGGCTTTGGCAATGTCCTCCACCTTGAATATCACCAGGGCATCATCACCCCTGGTTCCCAGGAAGGCATAAAGATACTCAATGCTGAGTTCCTGCTCCGTCATCCGTTCCAGAACCGAAGCCAGTCCTCCGGGAGAGTCGGGGACCTGCACCGCTATCACTTCGGTTTCGCTAACAGTAAACCTGGCATCCTTCAACACCTGATAGGCCTTGGCCGGATCGCTGACTATCAACCTTAAAATACCGAAATCGGAAGTGTCGGCTATGGATAAAGCCCGGATGTTTATTCCTGCTTCACCCAGGACCCTGGTCACATGAGCAAGTCGTCCCACTTTGTTTTCCAGGAATACAGATATCTGTTTGGCCATAATTATACCTCCTTTTAAATATTCCGTTTGTCGATCACTCTCTTGGCTTTGCCTTCGCTTCTTTCTAGGGTCTTAGGTTCTACCAGGCGAACCCGGACAGCAATACCCAGAGCACTTTCCAGTTCCTTGCCGATTTGCAGGCCCAGTCTCTCCATTTTTCTAACTTCATCACTAAATACTGATTCAGAGACCTCTACATAGACTTCCAGTTCGTCCAGGTTGCCCCGCCTATCCACTACCAACAGATAGTGAGGTTCTACTCCCGGTATATTCAATAGGACACTTTCCACCATGGAGGGAAATACATTAACCCCCCTAATAATAACCATATCGTCAGAACGCCCCAGCACTTTAGCCATACGGGCATGGGTTCTGCCACACTCACAGACAGATCGGTTAAGGGTACTTAAATCCCGGGTCCGATATCTGATTATGGGTAGAGCCTCTTTGGTAACGGTGGTTAAAACCAATTCCCCAGGCGTACCCTCTGGCAAAACCTCACAGGTCTCGGGATCAATGATTTCAGGAATAAAATGGTCCTCGGCTATATGCAGCCCATTTTTCCTGGGGCATTCTATGGCAACTCCGGGTCCGATTATCTCACTTAAACCATATATATCATAAGCATCTATTTCCAATTTACCTTCAATTTCCCGGCGCATATTCTCGGACCAGGGCTCAGCTCCGAATACTCCAGCCTTCAACTTTAAGTCGGAAGGTTTGATCCCCATTTCCTGCATAACCTCGTGCATAAAAAGTGCATAGGAAGGGGTACAGGTTAAAATGTTAGTCCCAAAATCCTGCATCAGCATTATCTGTCTTTTGGTGTTGCCCCCTGAGGTGGGTATTACTGAAGCCCCTATTTTTTCCGCTCCATAATGAGCTCCTAGTCCTCCGGTAAAAAGTCCATATCCATATGAATTCTGAATCACTGAATACCTGCTGGCTCCGGCGCTATACAGGGATCTGGCCATCAATTCTGCCCAGGTGTCTATATCCTTGCTGGTATAACCGACTACTGTTGGTTTGCCCGTGGTACCGGAAGAAGAGTGTATGCGAACTACCTCACTCATGGGTACGGCAAACAGTCCGAAAGGATAATTGTCTCTTAAATCCTGCTTGGTGGTAAAGGGCAATAGCTTCAGGTCTTCCAACCTTCTAATATCCTCAGGTTTTACTCCCAGCGCTTCCATTTTTTCTCTATAAGCGGGGACAAAAGCATAAACCCGGTATATTGTTTCCTGCAACCTTCTCAGCTGGAGTTTTTCCAAATATTCTCTAGGCATACATTCCTTTTCTTTATCCCAATAATTCATTATTCTACCTCCTGTTTTCCTATTCCTGCCCAGGTATATTCTTGGCAGCAGTTCTTTAGGGGACATTTAAAACACTGGGGCCGCTTCTTGCGACAGCATTCAGCTCCCAGAGCTACCAGTAAAGCATGAAATTCATTATAAATTTCTACCTGCTTAACAATATGGGCCTGTATAAAATCCTGCATTTGGGTATAATTCACATTCCCCTCTACCAAACCTACACGGGAAAAAATCCTTATAGTATAGGTATCCACCACAAATATAGCTTTATTTCCGGCATATAGTAATATGGAATCGGCTGTTTCCGGCCCTATCCCCCATATACCCAATAATTTGCTTCTCAGTTCTTCCAGGGGAGTCTGGAACATATGCTCCAGACTCCCCTTATATTCCACTTCTATAAATTCCAGGACAGCCTTGATTTTCTTGGCCTTCTGACGATTATACAAGGCGGGTTTAATAAGATCTGCCAGCTTTTCCTGGGGTAATTCCAGCAAGGCATGGTAATCCAAAACCCTCTGCTCTTTTAGATTGGCTATAGCTTTTTCTACGTTTTTCCAGGCTACCGCCTGGGTCAATATGGCCCCCAATATTACCTCCAACTGACTATCAGCCGGCCACCAACCCCGGGGACCATAATGTTGATACAATTGATTATAAATCTGAGCAATGATAGCTTTAGGATTTGACATCTTATCCCTCTTCATTATTCTGATATAGCCTGAGATTTTATCAGGCTATTGACCGTATGGGCTGCCAAGAGTAGACCTGCGGTGGCAGTAACATATATCATACTTCCCAGTTCTCTACCCTTGAGCAAGGGCAGTTCACGGGAATAGACCACCTTAAGTCCTGAATAAATGCCTTTTTTTCGTAGTTCACGCCTTATCCTGCGTGCTACAGGACAGATCTTGGTATCTTTGATGTCGGCAATGGTAAGCATAAGAGGGTTAAGCCGATTAGCGGTACCCATGGAGCTAATAATGGGAATATCTCGACTCAGACAGGTTTCTATTAAATGGATTTTATCCGGTAAAGAATCGATGGCATCAATAAGATAGTCACAGCCGGCTCCCAGAATAGTTGAACTGTTTTCTTCATTGTAGGCGCAGGTAAAGCAATCCAAGTCCAGATCAGGATTTATCTGCAACATCCTGGAGGCCATTACCTCAGTTTTATACTGACCTATGGTAGAACTCAAGGCTGGCAATTGCCGGTTAATATTGCTTTCTTCTACCCGATCCGGATCCACTATGCTTATATGGCCTACCCCACAGCGGCATAAAGCTTCAGCGGCATGGGAACCCACTCCACCCAAGCCGACCACCGTAACCCGTGACACCTTGAGTTTTTCCAGGCCTGCTTCTCCGGTCAAGAGCTGGGTCCTTTGAAAAAAGCTGTCCACACTGTTCATAAACCGCCATCGACCTCGTCGTATTATTTCTTAGAAGATAATAAATCAGATATAGGCAAAAAAACACCCCACCGAGCCGTGGTCGCCGTGGGTTTAACCTGCTTGGCAGGTGGGTGCCCTCCCGCATAATTGATGCGTCCCGGTACCGGGCATGCAAGCCTTATGCGGAGTCCAGGCTCCCTAAGTGTTGGTGTTGGAAAAACTTTTCCGGCTTCTCACGCACACAGCAGGGATTCTCGTTCAATCTCTGGTTAGAAAAAATATACCACAGAATCTACAATTCAGCAAGAATGCTGCACTGTAATAATCATCCAGGAGACTTTATTTTTTCTCCCTGATTCTAATAGCCAGCTCCCTTAATTGTTTATTGCTGACTGTTGACGGAGCATTAGTCATGGGACAAGATGCACTCTGGGTTTTGGGAAAAGCTATAACATCACGAATACTGTTTAGGCCGCCCATTATCATCAGCAGGCGATCTATGCCGAAGGCAATACCACCATGGGGCGGGGTACCATATTCGAAAGCGTCCAGCAGATAACCAAATTTATCCCGGGCTTCTTCCCAGGACATCCCCAGGAGGGAAAAGACCTTTTCCTGCCATTCTCTCCTATGTATCCTTATGCTGCCTCCCCCGATTTCAGTACCATTCAAGACCAGGTCATAAGCTCTGGCCTTGATGCCCTCTGGATTATTATCCAACTTATCCAAGTCCGACAGCCGGGGAGAGGTAAACATGTGATGAACGGATACATAACGCTCTTCCTCCTGATCATATTCAAAAAGGGGAAAATCATGGATCCATACAAAATTAAGCTCATTTCTATCAATCAGATCCAGGCGACGAGCCAATTCCATTCTTAAAAATCCCAATACCCGTGATACTATCTCCTGCTTATCAGCGGCAAAAAGCAATAGGTCTCCGGGTTGGGCTTTAAGAGCGGACATTATCTGCTCTATTTCCTGATCGCTTAAAAACTTGGTAATAGGAGATTTCAGCTCATTTTCAGTCACTACAATCCAGGCCATGCCTTTGGCTCCATAATCAACCGCTAATTGTCCCAGCTGATCTATTTCCCGCCTTTTAAAGGAGGCACAACCTTTGGCATTGATGGCTCTTACCACTCCCCCGGCCTGTATGGCACTGGAGAATACCTGAAACTGGGATTGGGCCATAAATCCAGTCAAATCTACAATTTCCAGGCCGAAACGGAGATCTGGGGCATCGCTGCCATATTTCTTCATGGATTCATCATAGGACAGGCGAGGAAATGGAATATTAATATCCTTATTTATACCCACTTTAAATAAACGGGCCATCATTTCCTCCATCAGTCCCATTATATCTTCTTCATCTATGAAGGACATTTCTATATCCAGTTGAGTAAATTCCGGCTGCCGGTCCGCCCTCAAATCCTCATCACGAAAGCAACGAGCCACCTGAAAATACTTTTCCATACCCGCAACCATCAACAATTGTTTGAATATCTGGGGAGATTGAGGCAAGGCAAAGAATTCCCCTTGGTGAACCCGGCTGGGAACCAGATAATCCCTGGCTCCTTCAGGACTGCTTTTAGTCAAAATGGGGGTTTCAATTTCGATAAAACCCTGGCTATCCAGAAAATCCCGCATGGTTTTCACTACCCGGTGCCTGAGCATGAGGTTCTCCCTCATTTCCCCTCTCCTCAGATCCAGGTAGCGATATTTCAGGCGTAAAGTCTCATCCACATCGATACCATCTTCTATATAGAAGGGAGGGGTTTTGGCGGTGTTCATTATTTCCATTTTCTCTACATAGATTTCAATTTTACCGGTTTTCAGATTAGGATTCTCGGTGTCCGCAGGCCGCAGACTCACCTTGCCCTGTACCGCTACCACATATTCGCTTCTAACCTGTTCCGCCAGGTGGAAGGCATCCTGGTCAACTTCAGGACTGAACACTACCTGAATTAGACCGGAACGATCACGCAAATCAATAAATATAAGTCCTCCATGATCTCTCCGGCTATTTACCCAGCCATTCAGAACCACCTCTACACCAACATCTTTAACCTCCAGGTCAGTAGCATTATGAGTTCTTTTCATCTGCCATTATCCTCCTAATCTATCAGCAAAGTTCTGCTTACCGCGCGCAGCAAATCGTTTTCGGCTACTTGAAACTGTTCTTTGCTACGCATATTCCTCAAAGTAACAAAGCCTTTTTGCACCTCTTCTTCTCCCAGGAAAAGTACCAGGCGGGCTCCTATTTTATCGGCGAATTTCATCTGGGCCCGGGCTTTACGCTGGTTATAATCCTTTTCTGCTTTTATGCCGGCTCCCCGCAATGCCTGCAGTATTTTCATGCCCTGTGCTTCATAAGCTGAATCCATCACCGCTACAAAAACATCTATTTCAGGTGGCGGGAGCAGCATTTCTCCTTTTTTTTCCACCGCCAGCAACAAGCGTTCCAGGCCCAGGGCAAAACCAATACCGGGTAAATCAGGTCCGCCGCACTGTTCAACCAGTCCGTTGTAACGGCCTCCGCCTCCCACTGCACTCTGGGCTCCAATCCCTGGAATGTGTATTTCAAAAGCGGTATTGGTATAATAATCCAGGCCCCGCACCAGCCCGTCATCATGGATAAATAAAATCCCCTGTTGAGCTAAAGCTCCTTTTACCTGCTCATAGTGCTCCAGACAGTTCTCACAGAGATGATCAGCCAGAGTGGGATAGCCTTCAATAGCCTGGTGACAGGCTTCATTCTTGCAATCCAAGACCCGCAGGGGGTTATTAATATACCTGGCCTGACAGTCCGGGCACAGATTATCCTGGTAGGGCTGGATGTAATCTATCAGTTTCTGCCGGTAACGGCCCCGGCATTGGGGGCATCCTACCGAATTCAGATGTAATTCATATTCCTCCAGACCCAGTCGGGCCAAGATTTCCAGTAGCAACATTATCACTTCCCCATCCAGGTAAGGGTTGTTGCTGCCGAAGGCTTCTGCACCAAACTGGTGAAACTGCCGGTAGCGGCCGGTCTGGGGACGATCATATCTGAACATGGGTCCCATATAGTACCATTTAACCGGCAAAAGGCCTGCATAGCTGCTGTGTTCAATCAAGGCCCGGACACAGGATGCAGTGCCCTCCGGACGCAAAGTAAGACTGCGGCCTGATTTGTCGTTAAAGGTATACATTTCTTTACTTACTATATCGGTAGTTTCGCCTACCCCGCGCTGGAACAACTCGGTATGTTCAAATATGGGTACTCTTATTTCCCGATATCCGAAAATTTCTGCGGTTTCTTTCATAATACTCTCAATATACTGCCATTTGATAGAATCCTGGGGCAGAATATCATATGTTCCTCTGGGAGCTTTGGTCAGCATAAATATCCTCCCAACCTAAATTATGCCATGATTTAAACCAGGCATGGTTTACATTCCTTGGATAATTCTAATTTAAGGCCCAGAGCTTGTCAACTTTGCGTTTTACCAGCTCTTCTACTGATCCCGCATAAGCTGATGGATCTTTAGGCTGGTAAGAGGAGGAAAGCCGCCAATCATCGGGACGGATAAACTTGCTGGCTGCACCTCCCCCCAAACCGATGATGGTCTGCCTTTCTTCCATCATCTGAATATTATAGATACATTCATCTGCAGGCCGGGCATAACCTATATTCTCCATTGCCGCTGACATGTACTTTTGGCGATACATGTAGTAGGGATTATAACCTGCGGCCCGCAAACGGGTGGAGAACAATTCCACCCCTTCTTGTACTTGGCTTACCCGGTTCTTAATATCGCCTGTTGCTTCTGCCTCGGCCATGAGGGAACCTCGTTTACGAGCCAGGGTGTGAACAGTTATATTATCCGGGTCTAATTGGAGAATCTTCTCTGCTGTGTATAGGTATTCCGGGATACTTTCTCCCGGCAATCCCACTATTAGATCCATATTCAGTTTTTTAATACCTGCCGATCTTACCCATTCAACCGATCGCAACACTCCTTTCTGATCATGATTCCGGCCTATCCTTTGCAAGGTGGAATCATTCATGCTTTGAGGATTAACGCAGATACGGTTTACCCCGGCCTCTTGCATAAGCTTTAACTTAAGCGGGCTCAGGGTATCCGGTCTGCCTGCCTCTACTGTGATCTCCTGAGTCAGTGGACTGATGAAGCGTTCCTGCAATAAATCCAGTAAAGACTCCAGATCCCTTTCGGAGAGCACAGTAGGGGTACCTCCACCGATGTAGATGCTTTGAACGGCTATATCCTGCTCTTGCAAAAATTCCCCAATTCTCGTTATTTCATAGTGCAGGGCTTCCAAAAAGGGGTTCACTTGCTGCTGGTAGTTACTTAACACCGCAGCCGGAAAAGAACAATAATAACAGCGACTGGGGCAAAACGGAATCCCTATATATACACTCAGCAATTTGCCAACCTGTTCCCGGGAAAGCAAAAAGGGCCGGTTATTAAGGGCTACTTCCAGGAGCAAGGCCGCTTTGTCCTGGTTTAAAAAATAATCCGTCTGCAGAATATGCTCTATTTTAGCCGGGGCGAATCCTTCATCCAATAAACGATGTACCAGTTTAACCGGTCTTACCCCGGTTAGAAGACCGTAAGGATTGATATTGCTGCCGGTATGCTGGCAGAGTAAACGGTAGGTGAAACTGCGGAGCAGCCATTTGCTCTCATGATTCAGCACCTCCCCCTGATCAAGCAAGAGGTGCTTTTCACTCTTCACGGTTTCTCTGTTTTTGTCCTTTATAGCTCCCCTGATAAAGAGCTTATTCTTTTCTTTGCTGATCTTTACCTGGACCGCGGCTTCTTCCTGGGGAGAAGAGCCCAGTATAATCCGACAGCCGGGAAAAGCCAGTCGGATCAATTCATGCAAAGTTGTATAGAGTTGTTCCGGCTTAAAATCACAATAAACTAGCATGGCTTATCTCCTTCTTGATAATTGACGATTATAGTTATGAATTAATTTTAGCTCCCGGCAATAATGACGAAGTTCCTCCAGAGCTTGGTTCAACCCTGTCTGCTTCCTGCCTGTCTCAACTTCACTATAGAAACAAAGGTGGCCCTGCCTCTGCTTATAGGAGGGGATTCAATCTTCACCAACCCTTAAAGGTAAAATCTCCAGTCTTTGGTATAGATTACCTCCCCTAAAATAAAAATATCCTCTCATCCGTATAGGGACGAGAGGCTTAAAACTTCCCGCGGTACCACCCTGATTGGCATAGATACCCACTTAAAAGATACGGGATAAATCAATCTTAAAGCTCAGCGTAAGGGCTAGCCCAGCAATAGACCTTATTCGAATCCGGGCGGCTAAATCAAGCAATCCTCACCAGTCCCTTGACTATACCGTATTAATCAAAAAAACTTCTCTATCCACTATGGGACGAGAAGCGTTTTGCCACCCGCGGTACCACCCAATTTGCCATTTGGCCCGCTTACAATAAGATACAGGAAATATCCGATATCCCCTCTCTTTTAACGGTAAGAGTTCCGCCACGACCTACTTGCAGATGTTTCAGCCGGGTGCTCCTGAGTGAACTTCAATAGGTTTCCTTATAGAGATGCTTGCAGCCGATGACATCTCTTCTCTGTATAATTTCACCTATCTACTTTACTCATTCATGGCATTTAGAATATGTAGTTAACATCATAGCACATAAGTGCCGGCAAGTAAAGCAAAAAAGTCCGGCTTAAAACCTGAAGCCATCAATCATATCCATCCGATTTATATAGTTCCATTAAGAAAGGGATTGTGTTTACGTTCAAAGCCAATGGTAGTAGCTGGTCCATGCCCAGGATAGCATACCACATCATCCTCATAGCAAAAGAGTTTTTCTTGTATGTTTTGAATAAGCTGAGGATAGGAACCACCCGGAAAATCTGTTCTGCCGATGGAACCCTGGAAAAGGGTGTCCCCGACAAATATTATCTTATCTACCTTAAGGCAGATACCGCCCTGACTATGGCCAGGGGTATGAATTACTTCCAGTTCCACGGTGTTGCCTATTTTTATTATATCGCCCTCATCAATGAATTGGTCAGCCGGGGGACTGGTTACCTTGCTGCCCATCATAAAAGAGAAATTGGACACAGCATTTTCCAGCATCTTGGCATCATTTTTGTGTATCAATATTTTGGCCCCGGTGGCATCCTTCACCGCCCGATTGGCTCCAATATGATCTATATGCCCATGAGTGTTGATTATATAAATGGCCTTAAGATTATCTTGTTCCAGCAGCTTCAGAATGGCTGGTGCATTCCCACCCGGATCAATAACTGCTACCTCTCTGGTTTCTTCACAGCCCACAATATAACAGTTTACTGCCATTGCGCTGATCTCCAAGCCTTTTAATATCATTACATATACCTCCTAAAACAATTTCTCACTATCCAGTAAAATGGTTACTGGCCCATCATTATCAATCTTCACCAGCATTTCAGCTCCAAATACCCCGGTAGCCACCCTGATACCCTGATCTTGAAGATAATCAATGCTGTATTTATAGAGAGCCATAGCCTCTTTGGGCAAAGCGGCCTCACTAAAACCAGGTCTTCTTCCTTTACGGGCATCTCCGTAAAGGGTAAACTGGCTGACCAACAAGAGCTCTCCTCCCATATCCAGCAGAGAGCGGTTCATTTTACCCTCCTCATCGGGAAAAATTCTGAGATTGATGATCTTGTCCATCATATACTGGGCTTCTTTTTCTGTATCTCCTTTTTTAATACCAAGTAGGACCATCAATCCTGCACCTATCTCACCACAGGTTTTATGGTCTACTACCACCTTGCTGCACTTGGTTCTTTGAACAACTGCCCTCACCTTATTCGCTCCTTACTTCACCCGGCAATACTCTTCTTACCTCCATTACATCTCTTATCTTCTTTATTCTCTGCATCAAAGCCTGTAATTGGCCCATATCCTTAATTTCCAGCTTGAAATTCATTACTACCCAGTTCTTTTTGGTCAAACGTGAAAATACCGAAATAATGTGTACCCTGGTATCGTTGATTTCCAGCATTACGTCAGCAGTCATACGAGGTCTATCCAAGGCCCGCACTTCCAGTTCCACGCTATACAGCCCTTTATCATCGGCCCATTCTACTTCGATGGTTCGCTCTTTTTCCTGCTTCAGGTAATTGATCATATTAGGGCAATCGCGACGATGTACTGATACCCCCCGTCCCCTGGTAATATAACCCAGGACACTGTCACCTGGCAAGGGATTGCAGCAACGAGCCAGCCTGATGGCCACATCATCTACCCCTTTAATCCGTAAAGCAGTGGTTTCCCGATCGGGCTGAATAGCCTTGCTGTGGACAGGTAATGGCGCAATATCCTCCAACTGGGCATCATGAAAATAAAGCTCTTTTTGCTTGTTGATAACCTGATTTACTGTAATAGCCCCATCTCCTACTGCGGCAAACAGGTCTTCAATGGAGGCAAAACTGAAGCGTTTGCTTACCTCCATAAGCTTCTCTTCCTTCAACAGTTCTTTGGGAGAAAGATGCCTTTTCTTCATCTCCTGTTCCAGCATATCATGGCCTTTTAAAATATTGGATTGACGTTGTTCTTTTTTAAACCACTGTTTAATCCGGTTTCGGGCCGAGGAGGTCTTCACAAAATTCAACCAGTCATGGGAAGGCCCGGGAGAATTCTTGGAGGTAATAATTTCAACTATATCACCGTTATTAAGCTGATAATCCAATGGAACAATGCGGCCATTTACCCGAGCCCCGGTACAGCGATGACCTACTTCGGTATGAACCCGGTAAGCAAAATCCACTGGACAGGAACCTTTGGGCAATTCGAATACGTCGCTTTTGGGAGTAAATACATAGACGGTGTCATCAAACAAATCTATCTTCAGCGACTCCATGAACTCTCCGGTATCATTGATATCTTGCTGCCATTCCAGAATGCTGCGCAACCAGGCCAATTTTTTATCAAATTTCCTGGCCGATGCGCTTTCACCCTCTTTATATTTCCAATGGGCAGCTATACCAAACTCGGCGGTCTTATGCATTTCCCAGGTGCGCACCTGTACCTCAAAGGGTTCTCCTCCCTTGCCTATAACGGTAGTGTGCAGAGACTGGTACATATTGGGCTTGGGAGTAGCTATATAATCCTTAAAGCGTCCGGGCAAGGGAGTCCACATAGTGTGGATTACTCCCAGCACGCCGTAACAAACCCAAATATCATCTACTACTACCCGAATCGCAATTTTATCATATATTTCATCGATATCTTTATTCTGTTTGATCATTTTTTTATAGATACTGTAAATGTTCTTGGGGCGCCCTTTTATATCGGCCTTAATGCCGGTCTTATCCAAGCCCTCCCGCAGCTGCTGGATGAGTTCATTAACATATTCTTCCCTCTCCCGTCTTTTCTTCTTGAGACGGCTGGCAACTTCACGATATACATTATGATTAAGGTAGGAAAAGGCCAGATCTTCCAATTCCCATTTAAACCTAAAAATACCCAGACGGTGGGCCAGGGGAGCAAATATTTCCATGGTTTCCTGAGCTATTTCCTGCTGTTTGCGTTCACTCTGGTAATCAAGGGTACGCATATTGTGTAGCCGATCAGCCAGTTTTATCAACAAAACTCTAATATCCCGGGCCATAGCCAGGAACATCTTGCGCAGGTTTTCGGCCTGGGCATCTTCTCTGGACTTAAAATTGATCCGGCTCAACTTGGTTACCCCATCTACCAGGACGGCTATCTCTTCCCCAAAAATATGCAAAATATCGTTATAGGTATACTTGGTATCTTCCACCACATCATGTAAAAGGGCAGCACATATTGAGGCCGTATCCATTTCAATATCAGCCAGTATCAATGCTACTTCCAAAGGATGGGTTATATATGGATCTCCTGAAATTCTCTTTTGTCCCTGATGAGCTTGATTAGCCAGCTCGAAGGCTTTAATGATTAAATCGGTATTAGCCCCCGAGTCATATCTCAAGACACAATCCACTAAAGGCTGAACTTGAACACACATAATATCACCCTAAAAAAACTTTTACATCATTAGCAAAATTGCCCAAGGCCTGCTTTTCCTGTTCCCCTTCCCAATAATAAGGTGATTTACTAAGCTGCAATGGTTTTTTTTCTGTATTTTTTAGCTTTATTTCAATAATACTACCCTTTTTATCCATTTGACACAAGCCAAGATCATCCAGAACATGCAAGACTCCCAGAAGATCCAGGTAGGAATACTCTTGCCCCATACTATGGTTAAGCTTTAAGAGCAGATCTCCTGGCTCCATACTAATAATCCCTTTTCCTATAGCCTGCAGGCTTTCCCATACCTTTTCAAGCCTTTCCTTTACAGGATATACCCGCTTCAGGTAGTTCCAATTTAAAGTGATATCATCTTTCGAAAACAAGGCTCCTGCACTCATAGATCCTTCCTGCAATTGTTCCAAAACCAGTTTGGCTTCATAAGAGCTAAATGGAGCATCAGCAAAGAAGATTTGATCAAATCTACCTTCAAAGGTATTACAGCCGCTATAAGCTCCATCAGTAAGCAGAACCTTATTCTGAGCTTGCCAGAATTCCTGCCTGACTTTACGCCGCTGATTCAAACTGCTTAGTCCGGCCTCTATTTTTATGCCGGGTATCATCCGGCCAATCTTCTTCATAGTCATGGGGCGATTAGCATAGATTAAAACTTTTTCATAATAGGTCCTGGCCAGGCTAGCTTTTTTCCATTCTATATTCTTGGGTTTCTCATCCATAGTCTCTATTTCACAATTCTTAAAAGAAGAATAGATATTTTTTTCTATGATATCAGGCCAAGGCTGAATAAGCAGTCTCAGCTGGGGTGGGCAATCGTATTTTCCCAAGAGAAACTTCAGATAAGAAAGGGTCATCAAGTATATCTTGTGCTTGCCCTGCCGGAAATCACTTTCACCTTTTTTTCGCTGCTCGGCTGTTAGTCGTCCGTGAAGTTCAGCTATAAGATCAGGTCGGAAAAAACTCCGAAATACATGTAACTGTCGAATAAGAATCCGGTAAGTGGGGGAGACCAAAAGAACTGGTCGCTTATGATAGATTTCTTCCAAACATCTTTCCCCTACTCGAACCAATGCCGAGCTAAAACTATTGCTGCACAAGCTGTCCGGTTGCCAGGAAGGTTTCATATCCTTAAGCTTTAACTGTAAATTTTTTTGTCCTCGAAACTCATTTTGCACCAGCTCAAAACACTGATCATGATAGCAGACCTGGGTAGGACAATCAGCCAGGTCAGCCCGGTTAAAGGCTATGGCAGTCAAACCCTTACTGCCTACCCGACCCCGAAAATGACCTTGGCCTACCAGGCGGGCTGAGTATATGGGGGTATTTCTCAAGGCCAGTACCGGCATGGGATTTCCTTCTCCACAGGGTTGAAAGCTCTGCAACTCCTTTAGCAAGTTCAGGTTGATATCCTCCAATTCCACTTCCAGATCTATGTACTGTCTTCGCCCCCATTCCTCACCGCGATAATGATTTGCGCACCATTGGTTAATTGATTTTCTAAAATTCTCTCCATCCTCCCCCTTAAGGGTGAGCCCGGCGGCCAGTTTGTGCCCGCCGAATTGTATCAAATACTCCTGGCAGTGTTCCAAAGCCTGGTATAAATCAAAGCCTGGAATGCTCCGGCCTGAGCCTTTTCCTATTTGTCCATCCCAGGATATTAGGATAGTGGGACGATGATAGCGCTCACATAAACGGGAGGCTACTATACCTATTACACCCTGGTGCCACCCTTCCCCTCCCAAGACTAGAACCCGGTCCTGGACCATCTGCTCCCTGTCAATGGCAGCTACAGCTTCTTGATAAATTTTATCCTCTATGGCCCGGCGCTGGGCATTCATCTCACTCAAGAGTTTAGCCTGGACCATGGCTTGTTTGCTATCCCGGGTCAATAGTAACTCGATGCTGATACTGGCATTCTGCAAACGACCGGCTGAGTTTAAGCGGGGAGCTAGGGCAAATCCTACCTGGGTAGGAAGTAAAGCCTTGTCCTGCAATCCACATTCAGCAATTAAGGCCTGCAGACCTACCCGGTGGCTTTGGGCTAATTTCTTAAGTCCATATTTGACAAAAATTCTATTATCACCGGTTAAAGGTACTATATCCGCAATGGTGGCCAGAGCTACCAGGTCCAGCCATTGGTAAACATCGATTTTCAGCCTTCCTGCCTGGCAAAGGGCTTGGGCTAATTTAAAGGCTACTCCTACTCCTGCCAGATCCCGGTTCTTTTCATTGCCGTCGATACGAGGATTGACGATGGCTGCTACCTCCGGAATTTCATCACCTGGAGTATGATGATCAGTTATTACAATATCCAATCCCATTCGAGCTGCACTTTCTGCCTCTTGAATGGACTTTATTCCGCAGTCCACGCTGATTATCAAACGGTATCCCTGGGCGGCCAGCTTTTCTACAGCTTCCAGGTTCAGACCATAGCCTTCGCTGAAGCGCCCTGGAACATAATAATCCACCGGATAACCCAGCTGATCAAAGCAGTCTTTTAAAAGCACTATACTGCATATACCATCCACATCGTAATCACCATAAATAACTATTTTTTCTTCATGCTCTATGGCCTGGTTTATTCTGGCCACCGCTGCCTGCATTCCGCCCAGAGAATAAGGAGAGCTTAAATCCTTCAGCTCACCATATAAAAAATTATGAGCCCGTTCGGTGGTATCTATTCCCCTTTGCACTAATAACCTGGCTACCAGGGGTGATATATTCAGTTCCTCTTGTAGCTGCTGGGCTTTATCTTCATCAAAGCATTTAAATTGCCAGAAAGATTTTAACTGCATAAATACCTCCATGCTTGCTAATTGGCAATAAGAAACGTAAGGTCAGTCAACGATTTGGAATTCAAACCCCTAGCCTTAAGGCCATTTAAATGGTTTTTCATTTTGGAATAATTCCCGGTAGGCCGGCGGCATTTAAGCGCCCGGTATATTCAGCTCAATTATAACCTATTGTCATTGATCTGAGGGGATTAATTTGAGCCTTAATCCTTTAACTACCCTTATGGCTCAGCCCAAGTATTTATCAAATAGGGTTGTAGCTTTTAAATAATGGGATGGCCGGAATTTATGCCCCCCGAAATACAACTTTTCATCAGAAAAATATCTTTTTTATTGCATAGGCCGGACTTGACATATACAATGCTTATTAACCATGTCATCTATTTAATGGTCTACAGCAGCAATGCATATTAAAGAAAAGAGGTGTTCTGAATGAGCGAGGAAATGATCAAGCGTATAAATGAGTTGGCCCGGATAAAAAAGGAAATTGGCCTGACCCCGGAACAAGAACAGGAACAAAAACAACTATATCGCCAATATATTGAATACATTAAAGGCGGGGTTAGAGCCGCCCTGGATAAAGCCCAGGCCCAAAAAGCAAGCCCTTCCTGTTCCTGCGGCCATCCCAATTGTAAACATAGCCATTAATCCTTCTGCCACCCGTCGAGCTTGCTAAAAATTTCCTCATCATTGGTGTTATCTGATAGTATTTACACCGAAATGGTATAATCCACCGAATACCGGTAATTATAACTTGCGGGCGAGCGCAGCTCGCCCCTACAGCTCGCTTGTGCCTGGTATTACAAAGCCAAAAACCGCTAATACTATTACCATTATAAACCGGTTCAAAATATTACCCCGGACTCATAGCTATTAATATGATAAATGGATTTAGGTCTAAGCAAGGAGGTACCCAGTTTTGGGAGAGATTAGACATATGTTTCCGGGTGGAAATAGCCGTTATGGTTTTTACTCCCTATATGAATACCTTATTTGGCCGCAAGTGGAACGAAAAATCATTTTAAAAGGGGGTCCCGGAACCGGTAAATCAACTTTAATGAAAAAAATAGGCCAGTTCCTGGCGGAAAAAGGCTTGGATATCGAATATCACTGGTGTTCATCTGATGACCATTCCCTGGACGGAATAGTAATGTCCAAACATGGAATAGGTATAGTGGATGGTACCGCTCCCCATGTAATTGATGCCGCATATCCGGGAGCGGTGGATGAAGTCTTGAATCTGGGTCAATTTTGGAACCGCCGGCAAATCAAGTTATCCCGGGACAGTATAGTCCAATTAACCCGGGACATCAGTGAATTGTTTAATCTGGCCTATCTTCGCCTGCGAGAAAGTGGTATTGCCTATGAAGAGCTGCAAGGGCATCATAAAAGGGCCCTGGACCATTCAGCCTGGAAGCGAAACACCGAAGCCCTGTCCCTTGACTTCCTGGCCGGTGAAGTTCCTAGCATGGAGAAACCCCGACATCTTTTTGCCGCCGCCATTACCCCCAGCGGAGTAAATACCCATATAGACCGCCTGCTCCCGGAAAACTCCACTATTTTCGCAGTAAAAGGAAATCCAGGCAGCGGAATAAAAGAATTATTCAAATATGTCGAGAAAAACCTGCTCATAAAGGGTATTTATGCAGAAATCTATCATAATCCTTTTGATCCCCTGGAAATAGACCTGATAATCTTACCCCAAAGCAGAAAACTCTTGCTGGATAACAGTTCCCATATCGTAGCTTATGAAAAGAAACTGGCCAACCCCAAATATCGGAGAATACTGGATTTCGATTCCCTTTTAAAAGCTTCGGTCCTGAGTCCACAGGCCAAAGCCATTGCCGAATGCAGGGATAGAATGGAAAACAGGATAAAAGAGGCGGTTGCTTTCATCGCCCAGGCCAAGAAGGCCCATGATGAATTGGAGGCCTATTATATACCTGCTATGGACTTTGAAGCTATAGAAAATCTTGGCGATCAACTACAGCAGGAGTTGTGGCTGGAAGTTCAGGGTTAAAAACAGGGTGACCGTCCCGGGTCACCCGTCTCACCTATATCAGCAAGGCTCTTACTACCTCACCCTTTTTTCCCTGCCCTGCTTTTAGATCCAGAATTAAAGGAAGTTTTTGGGCAAAAGTATTCCAGTCCTGCAAAGGGCGAGCTTGGTTTTTCCCGGGACCAAGCAATACCATTTCCGCTCTTTTCAAGGAGCGTCGATTGGATATTTTATCTAGCGATGATTCCAGAGTGATTTCAAACCAGCTGGGCTCTTGGTTTATTGCCCCCTGCATATTTAACAGCACCGGCTTTATCAATACTTCAAACAAAAGGCTGACCGCTCCCGGCCGACCGGCCAGGTTGTACAAGAGTTTACCCTGGTATACCGCTGCCGCTGAGCTGCGGCCGGGAATAATATCTATCCCCTTAAAAAGGAGGGAAGCATTAAGCACCCGCCAGGATTCCTGGACCAGATCAGCCAGGCCGCTACCTGTGCCCCCACTTATAAGTACCATATCGGCAAGACTGATGCCTTTCCTGATTTCGTCGGTGATAAGCCGCTCCTCATCGGCGGTTCCTAGCTCAGCCAGGACCGGAGTGGCACCGGACCGAGCTACTTTGGCCGCCAAGAGACTGCGATTGCTGTGATAAATCTGTCCCGGCTGCAAGGGCTGACCGGGTAAAACCAGCTCACTGCCGGTATTTATTATATAAACCCGGGGACGCCGGTAAACCAGGACTTTTTCAACTCCGCAGCAGGCCAGGCGTTCAATCCTATCCGCATCCAAGGACTCCCCTTTTTGCAGCAGTTTGAAGCCCAGCGGTATATCACTTCCCTGCCCTTCTATATTGCTTCCCGGCTTTAGTTTGCGCCCGGGATAAATCAATCCATCCTTTTCTATTACCTCTTCCTGCTTGTAAACGGCAGCAGTGCCCTGAGGCAGCAAAGCACCGGTCATCACTCGTACCGTTTCACCCCTGCCAATGGAAGTAAGCACGCTAGTGCCGGCCATTACTTGAGCAACAAGCCGCAAAGAGGAGCCTTCATCCATATCCAGCAAGTCCTCCCGGCATACAGCAAAGCCATCCACCATAGAGCGCTCAAAATCAGGAACGTTTATGGGGGCATAAAAATCCTGAGCCGATACCCTTTGTACCACCTCATTTATACTTACATACTCGGAATCCAGCTGGTAAACCGACTTTTTACCCAGAGCTACTGCATCTTCCAAACTTATAGCCATATGCTTCCCCCTAAAACAGCCAGGCGTCTACCCAACTGCCGGCCAAAACTCCCTGCTGCTCATAGGGTATATGAATATAGGCCGAGGCCAGAGCCAGAATGCTCATCAAGCCTGACTTGCCCAAAAGAGGCCGTCCCCAGGGCTCCGAATCCTTTTCTTCCCTTATACTGATAGGAATAAAATCATCCCGCCCCGGCTGAGAGGCAATATTCTGAGTCAGCTTTACCCTTATTCGCTGTTTTCGGTCAGCTATAAGAAAGGGACGACATATTATCAAAAACATCATCAAGGAGGATACCGGATGTCCGGGCAGTCCAATTACCAATTGATCTTTTATTTTGACCGCCAAAGTAGGTTTGCCCGGCTTAACTGCCAAACCATGAAAAAGCAGTTCAGCTCCGGGAATTGACAGCAAAACGTCAATGGTTACATCCATAATGCCTACTGAACTACCTCCGGACAATAGCAAGATGTCATTTTCCGCCAGGGCTTGCAAGACCCCCTGCTTTAAGTCCTGGAAATTATCTCCAAGGAGGGGATAGCTGTTAGGCACACTGCCGCAATCCTTCACCGCCGCAGACAGGGCATAAGTGTTGACATCTCGCACCTGTCCCGGCCCAGGCTGAACCTGTATAGGCACAATCTCATCACCGGTAGATATAATCCCTACCCGATAAGCCTCATAGATATCAAGCTGTTCTATTCCCAATGAGGCTAAAAGCCCGATATCCTGCGGCCGGAGTAGCTGACCGGGAGTAAACAGGGTCTGACCCTGGCTTACATCCTCCCCTTTCAGCATCAAGTTTTCCCCCGGTCCTACCGGACGATAAACCAAAACACTGTCATCCCCTAAGCGTTCGGTATGTTCAACCATGACTACTGCATCAGCCCCGATCGGCAGCATTCCCCCCGTGGGTATCCAGGCACATTGTCCCCGATCCAGCTCAATGACAGCTGCCTGGCCCATTTTAATTTCACCTTGATAAGTCAGGTAGGCCGGCAGGGATTCACTGCTGCCAAAACTATCCCCAGCCCGCAAGGCATATCCATCCACGGTGGAGCGGTTAAAGGCGGGCAAATCTTCAGATCCCACTATCTCCTGGGCTAATATCCGACCGGAAGCCTCCAATAATCCACATCTTTTTATGCCCTGAGGGGGAAAGCAGGCCTTAAGTCTGTCAATGGCTTCTTCATATTTAACTACCTTTAAGAATTCAGTCATCAGCAACACCTCACGCTTTCTATTGTAGTCAATTTTATCACACTTATTATTGGTACCTGGCCAAAAATTCTAGTCCGGGCCAGATCTGCCCATCATGGGAGTGAAAAATAGGTAGAAAAAGTGAGCTTATATTTAGTGAAAAGCTTTTAATAATGATATACTTGATGAGAAATATGCTATAGCAGGTGAAAGAATGGAGCGAAAGGTATATATAAAAAATACTCCCCTGGAACAGGCTTTGGAATTGTTTCTAAAAGAGCTGGAGGATAATGCTTATTTTAGCCTGGAAAAGGAAAGGATTGAGGTTTTATCCAGTTTGGGCCGGATCTTGGCCTCCCCGGCTTATGCCCGCAGGTCCTCACCCCATTATCCAGCTTCAGCCATGGATGGCATAGCAGTATGGGCGGCGGATACCTACGGAGCCAGCGAAATTAATCCTGTCCGGTTGGATAAAGATAAATATATGGAAGTTGACACCGGGGATTATGTGCCCCAGGCTTACGATGCAGTTATCATGATAGAAGATGTTAATTTTGAACAGGGACAGGCAGTTATCATTAAACCAGCCGTTCCCTGGCAGCATATACGCTCGGTGGGAGAAGATCTGGTGGCCATGGATATGATAGCCCCTTCTTTAACTACTATTGGCCCTTATGAACTGGCCTCTTTTGTTACTGCCGCCATCAATGAGCTGGAAGTGGTAAAAAAACCGCTGGTAGCAATAATTCCTACCGGCACCGAACTGCTGGACCGGGGCAGTGATGATATGAATCCCGGAGAAATAGTTGAGTCCAACAGTAAAATGCTGATGGCCTTATGTGAACAATGGGGAGCTAAGGCTTTCCGCCATGAAATAGTGGTTGATGACCAGGAACTGTTACGGCAGGCAGTCCAAAGAGTTAAAGATCAGGCTGATATGATTGTTATCTGTTCCGGCTCTTCCGCCGGCCGGGAGGATTATACCTCGGCTGTTATTGAGGAAGCAGGCAAATTATTGATTCATGGTATTGCCACCAGGCCGGGCAAACCGGCTATCCTGGGCCTAATTGACGGCAAGCCGGTTATCGGAGTACCGGGATATCCCATTTCCGCTCAATTGGTTTTCCAGCTCTTTGCGCGACCCGTCCTCTACAAAAAACAAGGCCGGCAAATTCCGGCTGATACCATGATTGATTGCCGGGTGGCAAGAAAGATAGCTTCTTCCATGGGGGTGGACGAATTTGTCTATGTAAATGTAGCCCGGATAAAAGAAGACTATTTGGCCTATCCTCTTAACCGGGGTGCGGGTATAACCACCAGCCTGGTAAAAGCCGACGGAGTATTACACATTGAACGGGGTCAGGAGGGACTGGAAGCTGGGAGTAGATGCCGGATAGTTCTAAATAAGCCCCAGGAAATACTGGATCGCACCCTGGTATGTATTGGCAGCCACGACCTGTCCATTGATTTTCTGGCTGATCTCTTGCAATCCCAGCATAAAATACGCTTGGTTTCAGCCAATGCTGGCAGTATGGGCGGAATATTCTCCCTGATGAGAAGTGAATGTCATTTGGCCGGAGTACACCTCCTGGATGAAGAAAACGGGGATTATAATATCACTTATCTAAAAAAATACTTGCCTGACCGGCCCTGGATATTGATCAATCTGCTGCACCGGGAGCAGGGATTGATTGTTAAAAAAGGCAATCCTTTTAGTATTAACGGGATCAAGGATTTGAGCGATAATAGGATTAGATACCTTAATCGGCAGCCAGGAGCAGGAACCCGGGTTTTATTTGATTATTTGCTGCGCCAGCATGGGATAAGCCCCGACTGCATTAACGGTTACCACCGGGAGGAATATACCCATTTGGCCGTAGCCGCTGCAGTCAAAAACGATACTGCCGATTGCGCACTAGGAGTATATGCCAGTGCCCGGGCTCTGGATTTGGATTTCATCCCCATTGTAGAAGAAAGGTATGATTTATGCATATTACCGGATTTGATAAAGCCTCAGTATTTGGAGAGCTTGAAGCAGGTAATCCGCAGCCAAGAGTTTAGACAAAGGGTATCAGAATTTGGAGGCTACAGCCTGGTAAACAGCGGAGATACCATTCATTCTTCTTATTTATAAAATTCGGTTATATTATATATTAATTTTAGTTATTCTTTGCTCTTATTCTGACAATTTGCAAGGAATTTAATTGTCAGTGTCGAAGTCTATAGCAGGTGAAGGTAAACGAATAGAACCTAATGCTGTTTAACAGCACAGTCACACCGGAGAGGGGAGGGGGGTTTATAGCCTGGTAATTTTTTCCCCATTATTATATATTTAGCCTGTAAGCTGTATAGGCCTAATATTTAGGCTCTATGCGCTTATTTTAGGGTGTCCAATTTTTGGCTGGGATGATTAAATTTATAGCATATTCCTAGCACAAAAATTACCCTGGTACAAGAATTATTCCTAGTACAAAAATTGAATACGGCGAAAGGAGAGTGTGGAGTATATGAAGGTTACCCGTAGACAATTTCTCAAGGTAACCGGGGCTACAGCAGCCAGTTTTGCACTGGTGGACTTAGGTTTTAATCTCCAAGCTACCGCATCCGCGGTCAAAGAGCTGAGAATTAAAAATGTAACCCCAGTGCCTACGGTATGTCCTTATTGTGCATCAGGTTGTGGCCTGGTTGTGTATTCGGAACGGGATGCCGAGGGAAAATTTATTAGGTTGCTGAGCGTTCACGGCGACCCAGATAACCCGATTAATCAGGGAGGAGCTTGTTCCAAGGGAGCTGCCATGTTCAATCTGCGAGAGATATATGATGAACATGGTGAACAGATAGTAAATCCCAAACGGGTGCAGAAACCTCTGTATCGCGCACCAGGGACTGACAAGTGGTTAGAAAAAGACTGGGATTGGATGCTGGATCAAATTGCACAGAGAGTTAAGGAGACTAGAGACAAGAGTTTTATTCACAAGGAGACTATAGCCGACGGAAGCGAAATCATAGTCAACCGGACTGAAAGAATCGCTTCTATAGGTGGTTCCGGATTGGATAATGAAGAGTGTTACTTATTGAGCAAATTGATGCGTGCCCTGGGTGTTGTTTACTTGGAAACCCAGGCCCGTATCTGACACTCCGCTACGGTGGCAGGACTGTCACCTTCATTTGGACGCGGAGTTATGACCAATCATATTGTTGATTTAAAGAATACCGATTGTGCTTTAATAATGGGCAGTAATGCCGCGGAAAATCACCCCATCAGCATGAGATGGTTGTTAAGAGCCAGAGAACAACGGAACGCCAAAATCATTCATGTCGATCCTCGTTATACCAGAACTTCTGCCCGGGCAGATATCTATGCCCCTTTAAGGTCAGGTACTGATATAGCTTTCTTAGGTGGAATGATTAAGTATATTATTGATAATGAGAAATATCATAAAGACTATGTACTTGCATATACCAATGCCTCTTTCCTGGTAAAAGACGAATATGGCTTTGAAGATGGTCTATTTAGCGGCTATGATCCGGAAAAACGCAGCTATGATGTCAGCAGTTGGGATTACCAATATGATGAAAACGGGCTTCCGATTAAGGATCCTACTCTGCAGCATCCCCGTTGTGTTTTCCAATTATTGAAGCAACACTATGAACGTTATGATATTGATACTGTATGCCAGATAACCGGTACCCCCAAGAAGAAATACCTGGAGGTCCTGGAAGCCTTTTCTGCTACCGGTGCACCGGATAAAACCGGAACTATTATGTATGCCATGGGTATCACCCAGCATACCGTAGGTAGCCAAAATGTAAGGGCCTTTGCTATAGTACAACTGCTTTTGGGCAACATGGGACGCCCAGGTGGCGGAGTTAATGCATTGAGAGGAGAGAACAATGTTCAGGGGGCAACTGATATGGCCCTGCTCTTCCATATCATACCCGGTTACATCGATTCTCCCACTAACGGGGCAGACAACAAAGACCTCTTAGCATATATTAGAAAAGCCACCCCGGGAGCAGCCAAGCTGCAGTTTAACAGCCTGGAAGAATTCAGGCAATTGGTTGCAGCTGGATTTCCCAATTCCGGTTTTAAGATTAATACCTCCAAATGGATGGTCAGTCTGCTTAAAGCCTGGTGGGGAGATGCAGCCAATGCTGAAAACGATTTTGCCTACCACTATATGCCCAAACGGGATGCAAACAAAAACTATTCCCATATAGCATTGTTTGAGGCTATGCACCGGGGTGAAATAGACGGCCTGTTTGTTAACGGCACCAATCCGGTGGTGGGTGGTCCCAATGCCAACAAGGAACAAGAGGCTTTATCCAAACTTAAATGGATGGTATCCATAGACTTGTGGCTGAACGAAACCGCCGATTTCTGGACCTATCCAGCCTGGCAAAGACCGGTGGAAAATGAGAATGTGCCCAAACTTGCCGCGAACGATATCCAAACTGAGGTATTTTTCCTTCCTGCGGCAGCGGTTTATGAAAAAGAAGGAACTGCTTCTCAAACCGGACGTTGGGTACAGTATCGCTGGCAAGGTGCTGATCCGGTAGGTGAATCCAAGGCTGACCTTTGGATCTACAACGAGCTGGGCAAGAGAATCAAGAGTCTCTATGCAGGCAGCAGCAAACCGGAAGATGAGCCCATTACCCAGCTGGCCTGGAACTACGATGACGAGCATGGTCATGACGATATCATGAAAGTTGCAGCCGAACTATGCGGCTTTAATGTAGCAGATGGACTGCCGGTGGAAGGCTTCGCCAACCTGAAAGATGACGGCAGCACCGCCTGTGGATGCTGGGTTTATTGTGGAGCCATGACTTATAAAGATGGCAAGGTAATATACAAGCCCCAGCTTCGCGATAATAAAGACAACTCCAAAGAAGGTTTGGGCTTGTTCTCCAACTGGGCCTGGGCTTGGCCGGTAAATAGGCGAATAGTATACAACCGTTGTTCCATATCTCCGGATGGGGTTACCCCCTGGCCTGGGGATGAAAAACGGGTTTTAATTCGCTGGGATGAAGCAGCCGGCAGCTGGGTGGGAGATGATGTGTGTGACACCGGCAAAACCTCACCACCGGAGAAGGCTATGCCTTTTATCATGCGCCCGGAAGGAATGGGTTGTATATTTGCTACCAAAACTTCCATGAAGGATGGTCCTTTCCCTGAACATTACGAACCCTGGGAAAGTCCCACCGCCAATACCATGAATAAGCAAAACCTGAATCCTGCGACCAAGGTATGGGAGCCCGACAAACAGGGGACCCCGGATAAATATCCCATAATAGCCACCACCTACCGGGTAGTGGAACATTGGCAGACCGGTGCTTTAACCCGTAATTTACCTTGGCTGGCCGAACTCATGCCGGATATGATGGTTGAAATCAGTGAAGAACTGGCCCGGGAAAAAGGCATTAAGAACGGACGCAAGGTGATCGTTTCCACCACCCGCGGTGATATTGAAGCAGTAGCTTGCGTTACCAAACGCTTCAAACCCTTTAATATCCATGGAAAACAAATCCATGAAATAGGTCTCTTATGGCACTATGGTTTCAAGGGCTTTGCCACCGGTGACCCGGCTAATCGCCTGACTCCCCATGTAGGGTGCGCCAATACCATGATTCCTGAATACAAAGCATTCCTATGCGATGTAAGGAGGGCTTAGATATGGCAAATTTAACTAATCTTTATGATGTAAGCAAGTGTACTGCCTGCCGCGGTTGCATGGTAGCCTGTAAGGATTGGAACCAGCTTCCAGCAGTAATTGAGCCTTTTAAAGGCAACTATGATACCCATGGTGGAGACACCAATGGTGATACCTTTACTGTGGTCAGGTTTATTGAAGGCGAGGATCCTGTAGATGGCGTATTTTGGAACTTTTTGAAGTACCAGTGTATGCATTGCTTCTATCCAGCCTGCATGAAGGTATGTCCACAAGGGGCTTATTCCAAAACCGAATGGGGAGCCACCTTCCATGACCCGGAAAAATGTATAGGATGTCAATACTGCACTTATGCCTGTCCTTTTATGATACCCAAGTATCGTAAGAGAGAAGATAAAATTAGCAAGTGCACTCTCTGTGTGGACCGAGTGGAGGAAGGATTAACCCCCGCTTGTGCCCGCACCTGTCCTACCGGTGCCCTGAAGTTTGGGGACCGGGAAGAACTATTGGCAGAAGCAGAAGAACGGGTAAAATTCCTGCAGGCCAATGGCTTCCCCCGGGCTACTATTTATGGCCGGGTAGAACTGGGCGGTTTAAACAAGTTGTATGTTCTAACTGACAGCCCGGACAAATTTGGTCTGCCAGTTGATCCCAAGGTGCCGGGACAGATTTCTTTCTGGCAGAACTGGGTGCAACCCTATTTTGGCTGGCTGATTCCAGTAGCCTTGGCAGGATCTGCAGTGAGTTTTGTAACTACCCGGATACTGGCCAATAAAAATGGAGATCATACGGAAGGAGGTCATGAGTAATGCAATGGATTCCTGAATATAAAGATGACGTCCCCCGGGTAGAAAGATTTAATTTTCTTTCCCGCTTTACCCACTGGGGACACACCGTGACCTTTTTGCTCTGTCTCTTTACCGGTCTGGCCCTGTTTCTAAATAATGTGGACTGGCTGGCGGCTATTTTCGGCGGCTACCATGGCGCAGGCCTGGTACACAGAATTGCAGCAGTGATAATGACCATAGTGGTAGTCATATTCGTGATAGGCAATTTCAAGGTGTTAATAGCCTGGATCAAGGATATACTTCGCTTTGGTATGAATGACATCAAGTTTCTCCTGGTATTCCCCTTGGAGTTTCTGGGCTTTAAGGTAAAAGTGCCACCCCAAACCAAGTTCAATGGAGGGGAAAAGGGAAATTCCATAGTAACACCTACAGCAGTTATTTTCTTAATACTCAGCGGTTATATCATGTGGTTCCCGGCTATATTCCCAGCTGGCCTGGTAAGACTGGCATATCCCATTCATGATATCTCCATGGTCTTAGCCACCATGATGGTATGTATGCATGGGTACCTGGGTTCCTTCCACCCCGGTTCCGGCGAATCCTTCTGGGGTATGTGGAAAGGTACGGTTCGAGAAGACTGGGCTAAACATCACCATAAAACCTGGTATGACGAAACTTATGGAGAACAATCCAAGGCTGAATAGCGACCTTGAGATTACGTTGTAAAAGGGGGAGGCGGATACTCCCCCTTTATGACTTGTTTTGGAGCTCCCACTCCGCTCAGGTTCGCTGGTCAATTAAAGAAATGAATCATGCTTGGCTGTTGAGGCATGATACCTAATCAAGGAGTGATGATAATGAACAGAGGCAGTCCGGTTGAACTTCCTGAAGAATATTTGGATTTTTATAAAAACTTGGAGACCTGGCAAAATGAACAACAGATAAGACTTCAAAAGGACTTTGCCCCCAGGCAGCTCAGCAATCCCAGAGCATTAATTGCCGAACAGAAAAAACCCTTGTTGATTATCGAAAAATGGGAGATTGACCCGGAACAATACCGGACCGTGTTTTCAGCTTTGCTGGAATTCATGCTCGAAACCCGTCCTGAGCTCAAGGATACCTTAGAGGATGTAAAGGTAAAAACCCAGAATTTGGACTTTAGCCCTTATATCAAAGACTTCTTAAATGACCATTTAAGCACTTTAGCTGCTTTAGCCCAAGAATATAAAATATCCCAGGAATTGCTGGTCTTTTTATTCGATCATTCCATCCGCCCTTTTTTAAGGCTGTATGCTCTTCCCTATCAGGAGGAACTGAGAGAAGAAACTTTCCAGCATTGGGACTTTCCTAATATATGCCCGGTTTGTGGAAGCAAGTCCCATTTCAGCCGCTTAAGACCAGCCGATAACCATAGATTCATGTTTTGTGACCGCTGTTTTACTGAATGGGAAAGCAGATATCTTCTCTGTGTGCACTGCGGCAATGATACTCCTGGTACCATTTATTATCGTAGCGTGGAAAACGACGATGCCTACCGTATATATACCTGTGAGAAATGCAAAGGGTATCTTAAAACCTATGATGAAAAGTCGGGGGGAAGCACAATAGACCTTTTTATCGCCAATATTGAAACCATTTACCTGGATATGCTGGCACAGGAGCAAGGTTACACCAACCATGACTAATAAATTGCTAATGAGAGGATTACAGAGCTTATACCCAGACCAATGAGGTTTCATAACTTTTCTGGGGACAGTTTCAAACCGGAAAATGAGAATAATATAAAAATAAAGGCCGGATCATTCTGTGATTCGGCCTGCCTTTTTTACTTTGCCATAGCAGCAGCATCAGTCATCCTGATTCTTTCCGCGATCGTGTGATCCCCGGTGATGCCCCTGCTGATGGTTATGCTCACCTTCAACCAGTTGGTAGTTTCCACCTTCCAGCACCAGCATTTTGGAATTGATTAAAGCATCGGCCACCTTTTGCCGTGCTTCCACCAGAATTCGTTGAAAAGTAGTGCGGGAGATCCCCATTTCTACTGCACAATCCACCTGATCCAATCCCATTAGATCCTTTAAACGCAAGGCTTCCGCCTCTTCTATTTTCAATATGATTTCTTCCAAATCATATGCAGGTATACCAGAAGGTTTGAAGAAATTGGACTTAGGGATATGACCCACCCTTCTGCATTTGGTTTTCCTGGGCATAATTATTTCTCCTCCATCATAAACTCAGATAGTATACCTGCTATTATATCAGAAAGCCCCTGGCATTGATAAGTCTACCCTGGTAAAAGCTGTTTATGTCGATCCCAGCATGTTTCTGGCCACGGCCTCCCTCTTTTCTCCCAGAGCCCTTTCCAAAGGTAGATACTGCAGGGCTTCGGTCCAGCAGTATTCAACACATTGCGGATTTCCCCCACACAGATCGCATTTAAAAGCCGTACCCTGGTCAAAATTAAAGTTGGCATGTCCAAAGGGGCAGGCCTGAACACATTGGCGACAGCCGATGCAAAGAATGGAGTTGATCGCAACCTCACCGTTTTGTGCATTCTTGCTAATGGCCCCACTAGGACAGACACTGACACAGGGGGGAAATTCACAAAATGCACAGGTGATGGGTACATTGAAAGCCTGGGTAGGATACCTTACTACTCTTATCCGGGAAAGAGAAGGGGAACATATACCTTCATGTACCAGAGAACACACCATTTCACAGGTAGCACAACCCACACACTTTTGGTGATCAATATAAATTAGCTTATCCATTTTTGCCTCCTTTATGGCTGCTAGTTGGAGCAGGAAAGATATTGGCTGCTGTCTATATACCATGCCAGGTTGGGAACCAAGCGCCGGTTAAGTAATACTTTTCTGCTCTCGGATACCGGTGTCCCCTTTTTTATCATGGTAAAAATTGCTCCAGATCCCTCCACCTTTCCGATAGCTTGAAAACCGACTATTCTATCTTCTACCATCAGAATCCGAAAATACTCATTCTCATCCTGCTGTTCAATAACTTCAACTTCATAGCCCTGCAGAGCCTCAAGGTTAAGCCCCATGGCCACACAGGGTATACCCATTATGTCTTCAATAAGCAGACTACAACTGCCTTCATATTCATCAAGATATCCCAGGCAATTACGGGCTGCCACCTGGGCCTGCCTTTTAGCGCTGGACCAGAGAAGACTTAAACAGGGCTTACGGGTAAAAACCTGAAAGCTTTCCACACAGTCCCCACAGGCAAATACCCCTGCTTCACTACTTTGCATATGGGTATCAACTTGAATTCCTCCCAGGGAGCCTATACTCAATCCTGCCTCCCGGGCTATATCAGTATTCTGCCTGACCCCCGCCGCCCAGATAACCGTATCCGCATTGATATCTTGCCCCTGGGTATGGACAACTTTAATATGGGTGTCCCCGCTTATCCTACTAACCCGCTCTCCGGTCAATACCTCTATCCCTTCTTCCAAGATTTTTTGTATAAGTGCTGACGGCTTTTGATCATAGAGCAAGGGCATTATACGATCCTTCATTTCCACCAGGCTTACCCGACAGCCCCTGTTTCTTAGGGCTGAAGCTGTTTCCACCCCAATATTGCCGGCTCCCACTACTACTACCTGCTTGGGCTTGTGAGCCAAAATCCGTTCAATATCCCCTGGGGTCTTTACTACAAAGTTGCCGGCCAAATCTGAACCCGGTACCGCCGGTATAACCGGTTGGCTGCCGGTGGCCAGAATCAGCCGATCATAATGGTATACTGTCTCAGCTGTTTGCAGGCATTTTTCTGATAAATCAAGCTTGTTTACAGCTTGACCAAAACTTCTCTCAATCTTTAATCGGGCGTAATCCTCTTCCTTCAATAAAAATGTCTGCTTTAAGGGAATCCATCCTGCCAGTACATCAGGCAAGGCGCAGGCAGAGTAGGCCGGATAGCTCTCCCTGGCCAACATCACTATTTCACAGTGGGAGTCGAGTTTTCTTAAGTTTACTGCAGCCTCATTGCCCGCAGCTCCATTACCGACTATCACTATTCTCATAATGATCCCCTCCCGTCCCGGGGTCGGGAAGCACGCCAAGCCCCTAAGCTTACTGCAGCTTTCCTCTTCCGCTCCCCGGCTTCGCTATCTTCCATATATAACAAAGCCCCTTCCGGACATCCACTAACACATAGCGGATCTCCTTCACACAGATCACAATTTACCACCACTTCCCGGATAGGATCCATAACGGCGGCTGAGAAAGGGCAGGCTATCTCACAAGCCCGGCAGCCTATGCATTTATCTTCCCGGCGCAAGGTATAACCGGTATTGGGATCCTTATATATCAGATTCATTACGCAATAGACTTCACAGGGAGGATTGCTGCAGTGCAGGCATAACACCGGCACATTTAATTCCAACTCCGGCATCTCTTTTATCTTTATCCTGGCCAGGGCCGGATGCCATTGACCTGTTTTATGGACTGAACATAGCAGTTGGCAGAGGCCGCATCCGGTGCAGGCTTCGGCATTAACAAAAATTCTTTTCATCCTCATCCCCATCTTTTTACTATTCACCCGGCTGCTCCAACTGCAAACGCTTCAAAGTAGCCCTTTCCGGTCTCCCAGTTTTAGGGTCCCAACCCCGAAGCTGATAGTAGATTTCCAGCACCTTTTGGATTTTTCCCTCATCCAGTACCTGTCCATTTAGTTCCTCTTCATAAAAGCGCCGGGGAAATTTGCTGGCCTCCGCCTTTTCCCCTTCCCGCAGATTAAAGAGCTTGATTAAATTCCAGGTTCTCTCTGCACTCTCCATCAGTTCAGCCGGGGTAAACTCTATTCCGGTAAAGGCCTGGCAGGCTTCGGCAATAATGGTTGGTCCTACCTTTTCCATCACTGGAGGCCGTATACAAATACCAACTGAATTGTATAGATTGATTAAATCCTCCGCCCATTTGGACATTTCTGGAATATATGTGATGTCATTTTCTAGATCGATTGTTTTGCGCTTCAATTCTTCCGGCATATCCAGCTTTTCATACATAGTTTGTTTGAAGCCAAATCGCTCTTTTCTATACTCTTCATCTCTTTCATTAAAACGCAGGTTCTCCACCGGATTGCGGCAGCGCAGGTGATCTCCTCCTCTTATATTGGTCAGCATACCCAGAGTCCAGGTAGACCAGCGCCCCCGGGGATCGATCATGGGGATTTCCATACCTTTGACCTGAATAGCATATTTATCTCCCTGTTCAAATTGTTCTGCTGCCCTTTTGCTCCCTTCCGCCAGTATATCTCCTATGCCTTCCCGGTTGATTATCATATGGAACAGTTTAAAAGCCGCCTCATCATCGCCGAAATCCAGCTCAAATCCTACATCATCTTCACTAATAATTCCTTGTTTATAGAGTTCAATGGCAAAACCCAGCACTCCTCCGGCACTTACCATATCTACACCATAGCGCTGGCATAACTCACAGGCCTTTATAATAGCTTCAGTATTCAGTCCCACCGTAGCTCCAAAGGACATTACCGGGGTGATTTCCAGATCTTTCATCTTAATCCCGGCATATTTACCTTCGCTCAACTCCACCCAGTGGCCACAGGCTATGATACATGATTGGCAAGCCACATGACGGCTCCCATATCTATCTACGATTGGCCTGCCTCCGATTTCTTTCCAGTTGGGCAGGGTGCCTTTGGTAAAATTATGGGCGGAAATGGCTTTAAAATTGGAATAAGGTATACTGGCATTTAAAGTTCCATATTCGGTAAAAGCATGATAAGAAGAAGCTGATTTTATCAACTGCTGTCCCTTTTTTACTGCATTGAGTAAAGCCTGGGGGTCATGCGCCTTTCTTCCTTTAGTCCCTTTTACGGTAATGGCTTTTAGATTCTTGGAACCCATCACTGCTCCCAATCCGGTACGTCCCCAACCATCATAACGTCCATTTTCAATACTGGCAAAGCGAACTAAGTTTTCTCCGGCCGGCCCAATCAAAGCTATTTCTGATCCGTAATGTTTTTTTTCCAGGTAATCAACACATTCCCAACATTCCTTGCCCCACAAAGAATCGGCAGACAGAATCTTAACATCTTCATCATTGATGCTTATATAGACCGGCTGGGGCGACTTGCCCTTAATCACCAGGACATCATAGCCGGCGGTTTTTAACTGCAGGCCAAAAAAAGCCCCCGAATTGGAGGTGCCAAACCCTCCGGTTAATGGAGATTTAGCTGAAGCTTCGCTACGTGAAGCCGTCGGAAAGGGAGTACCAACCAGGGTACCAGCAGCAAAAACCAATACATTTTCTTCTCCGAAAGGATCTGCTCCTATGGGTATTTCATCATAGAGAATTCTGGCATTGAAACCTATACCGCCTATATACTGCCTGACTAGTTGGGCTTCTATGTCCTTAATTCTAATCGATCCATGGGATAAGTCTATTTCCATTATTTTTCCAGAGTAATCTTTCATTACCCCAACACCCCCCTCTCGTGAAAGTAAGAAGGCGGTCCGAGACCGCCTGACCAAGTGCCAGAGCCCAGACCAGGTTAGCTATGATATCCTGGCCGACACCTACCCCAATATGGGTAATATCCCCAATTAACTTGTATGCAAATTAATTATACATTAAGGAACCCTGTTCTGCAATAAGCCAATTGGTGGCCTGGCAAAACAGGGTGATACAGCCCTTTAAATGATCATTAATCGTCCAGGCTAATTATAGACGCAAAGCCAATTCCCTGGCATGCCTGGCGGCCTGATCCAAAACCAGCTCTTCATCAAAAGTAAGGATTTTACGGTTTTCCATGATGAGCTGCCCGTTTACCATCACCGTATCCACATCGGCGGCCTGGGCTGAATATACTATATTGGCCATAATATCGTGGATGGGCTGTATATGGGCCTGCTTTAAATCAAGCATGATTAGATCCGCTTTCAGTCCAGCTTGCAATGATCCTATTTCCTTATTTAGACCCAGGGCCTGGGCTCCATTAACAGTAGCCATCTCAAGAGCTTGATAGGCGGTAATAACAGTGGGATCCATTTTATTAACCTTATGCAATAAAGCAGAGCTGCGCATCTCCTGCAGCATATCCAGATTGTTGTTGCTTGATGCCCCATCAGTCCCCAGGCCGACGGCCAGTCCTGCTTTCAGCATTTCAGGTACCGGGGCAATGCCACTTCCCAGCTTCATATTGCTCTCCGGATTATGGGCCACACCTACTCCTTGCTCTTTCAGTATCCTAATATCATCGGAGTTTAAATGCACACAATGAGCGGCTATGGTATTTAGCTCCAATAATCCTACTTCCTCCATCAATTCCACTGGAGTCTTACCATATTGCTTCTTAATATTTTCTACTTCCCCTTCCGTCTCGGCAATATGGGTATGTATACCCACATTCAGCTCCCGGGCTAAAGCTATTACCCGCTTCAGGTAAGAAGGGGGACAGGTATAGGGAGCATGGGGACCTAAGCGGAAGTTTATTCTTTCTCCGGCCGAACGATGCCATTTTTCTACCAGACGGCGGCTGTCCTCCAGACCACTGTCAGCCTCCGGTCCCAATCCTATCAAGCCTCGACACAGGACGGCCCTGATTCCTGTTTCCTCTACTGCCCGGGCTGTTTCTTCCATAAAAAAGTACATATCATTAAAAGTTGTGGTCCCTGATTTTATCATCTCCAAAATCGCCAGCATACTGCCCCAGTAAATGTCCTCCGGCTTAAGCTGAGCTTCCAGGGGCCAAATCTTCTGCTCCAGCCACTCCATTAAAGGCAGATCATCAGCATATCCTCTCATCAGACTCATGGCGGCATGAGTATGAGTGTTGATAAAACCGGGCATTACTACTTTGTCTTTTCCATCAATCACCAGGTCATAGGGTCCTGGAGCAGCGGAACCAGCCCCCAGCTCTTTAATCAGCTGCCCTTCTATTATCAGGTAGCCCGGCTGGATAACCCTGTCTTGTCCGGTAATGGGCAGTATACAGGCGTTTTCTATCAGAATACGCACCATTTATTCCTCCTTTACTATTTTACTGGGTCCGTAGCTCTTAAACTTCTGATACAGCTGAACAATTTCAGCGGATTCCAGAGTCCGGGCTCCTCCCAATTCCTGGGCATATAAGGCTATCTGGGCCGTTTTCTCCACCACATAGCATATCCTTAAAGCGTCCTCCATGGATACCCCGGCAGCCAGGAGGCCATGGTTGGCCAGCAGCACTGCCCTCCGGTCCTCTCCTAAACTATCCAGCACAGCAGTAGCCAGAGCCTGGGTGCCACAAAGGGCATATTCGGCTACCGGCACTTCATGCCCCACCACCTGGGCGGTTTCTTCCAGGATTACCGGGATACTTTTCCGGGCTACCGCAAAGGAGCTGGCATAAATGCTATGTACATGGACAATGGCCTTTACTCCTTCTCTATTTCTATATATTTCCATATGCAAGGGGGTTTCAATGGAGGGCTTATAACTCCCTTCCCTGATTCTATAACTACTGTCAAGCAGCACCATATCTTCCATGGACATAAGCTGGTAATCAACTCCGCTGGGAGTAATAAGCATTAATTCAGGTTCTGGGCAACGCATACTAACATTGCCCCAGGTTCCCATAACCATACCGCTTTGGGAAATCTCCCGGGCTGCAGCTAAAACCTGCCGGCGTTCTTCCAGAAATCTCATTATTATCTCCCCCTTAGCTAATTGGTTTTTAATTGTTCCAGAGCACTGAGGTAAGGTGGTTTAATGATACCTTTTTCGCTAATTATACCTGTTATCAAATGCTGGGGGGTTACATCAAAGGCAGGATTGAATACCTCTACTTCCGGAACCGTTAGATAACTACCGGCAATCAGCCGTACCTCGTCTTGATGTCGCTCCTCTATGGGAATCTGGGCCCCATTATCTATACTCCAGTCGATAGTAGATAAAGGAGCCGCTACATAAAATGGTATATTATGGTAGGATGCTAAAACCGCAAGAGAAAAAGTTCCAATTTTATTGGCTACATCTCCATTGGCGGCTATGCGGTCGGCCCCCACTATTATCAGGTCAACTTTACCCAGCTGCATGGTATACCCGGCCATACCGTCAGTAATCAAAGCCACCGGTATACCTTCCTGCATTAATTCCCAAACCGTAAGACGGGCTCCTTGCAATACCGGCCTGGTTTCACAAGCCCATACCTTGTCTATCTTACCCCTGACGGCAGCGGAGCGGATCACTCCCAGGGCGGTACCATAGCCGCAGGTAGCCAGAGCCCCGGCATTACATATAGTCAAAACCCGCCCCCCTTTAGGGACTACTTCTTGTCCATGATCACCAATAGCCCGGTTAATAGCAATGTCCTCGGCAAACATTGCTTCTGCCTCAGCCCTGAGTACCTGGGCCAGGGTCTCCAGATCCAAATGACGATGGGTCATATAGGCCTTCTCCATTCGTTTTAAAGCCCAAAAGAGATTCACGGCAGTAGGGCGAGTTGAGGCTAATAGCTTACGAGTAGCCTGAAAGTACTGATCCACCTGCTCTGCCGGCCCTCTATAATTACTTATCCCCAGGGCCAGGCCGAAGGCAGCTGTTACCCCAATCAAAGGCGCCCCCCGGACCTTGAGCCTGACAATGGCATCCGCTACTTGAGCTGGGTTATCACATTTTTCATAAAGCAGTTTATCCGGTAACTGGCTCTGATCCAGCAACATTAGCGAATCATCTTGAAAATAGACCGTTTTTATCATTGCTTTACTCCAGTTTGATCCATGATTTTCACACAATCACAATTTCTTTCCGGTTTTATGTTTTTAATGCTTTCCAGCATCAGCTTTCTGACTTTGCTGGTACTCTCTTTCATCCTTTGTAAAACTTCGCTGTGGGTAAGTATGGTGGGAGAAATGCCGGCTGCATAATTAGTAATGATGGAAATATTAGCATAGCAGATTCCCAGCTCCCGGGCCAGACACACTTCGGGAACACTGGTCATACCTACCAGGTCTCCCCCCAATTGCTTAAACATATCAATTTCCGCTGCGGTCTCAAAGCGAGGTCCTTCCGTACATACGTAGGTACCACCGTTTTGCAGGGCAAAACCACATTCCTGGGCAGCTTGGGCTACTGCCTCACGCAGTTCCGAGCAATAAGGCACTGTCATATCACAATGAAAAACTCCCTGTTCCCCACCATCAAAAAATGTATTTATCCTGTTTTTGGTAAAATCCAGGAATTGGTCAGCCAGGACAAACATGCCCGGCTTTAAATCCAGGTTCAAAGAACCCACCGCAGCCGTAGCCAGTATGCATTTAACCCCTAGCATTTTCAGACCCATAATGTTAGCCCGGTAGTTAATCAGGTGGGGCGGAACACTGTGTTGGGACCCATGCCGGGGGATAAAGGCTACCTCCTGACCATGATATTGGCCTATGGTCAAAGTGACTTTTCCATAAGCTGTATCCTGAGTAATCTCTCTAATATCATCTAAGATCCTGGGGTCATAAACCCCGGTACCACCAATAATAGCTAATTCAAGCATTTTGTTTCCTCCTTAGCTGATCTTTAAATATTAAAAACTGTATCTTCTTAAACATCCCCCATGATCAGGGAACAGCAGTGAGTATGAATATTTATTTCTATACCCCACGGGTAATCAAGACCACTCCTTAAATTGCCACGTGTAAAAACACTATCGGGATAAGCCTTGACCTTTGAAGTGAATAAAAGGGATCATGCTGCAAATCTATTCAGCAAACAAAGCTCGGGCAAAGACCTCAGGGTCAAAGGCCTTCATATCGTCCAATCCTTCTCCTATACCTACATATTTGACCGGTATCTTCAGTTCGCTGGCTATAGCCAGTATAATCCCACCTTTGGCGGTTCCATCCAGTTTGCTTAATATTATGCCGCTTACTCCGGTGGCTTCCTGGAATACCCGGGCCTGACTGACAGCATTTTGTCCGGTAGTAGCATCTAAAACCAGTAAGACTTCCTGTGCCACCTGGGGCATCTCCCGTTCAACAATCTTTTTAATTTTACTGATTTCCTTCATCAAGTTGGTTTTATTCTGTAGCCGGCCGGCAGTATCAATTATCAAAACATCAGCTTTCCTGGCCCGGGCAGCATTAAGGGCATCAAATACTACCGCCCCGGGATCCGCTCCTTCCTGATGTTTGATTAGTTCTACCCCCACCCGGTCAGCCCAAATCTGCAACTGGTCTATGGCCGCTGCTCTAAAGGTGTCAGCTGCCGCTAAGAGTACTCGCTTCTCTTCATTTTTAAATCGATAGGCTAATTTGGCAATGGAGGTAGTTTTCCCAGCCCCATTGACTCCTACCACCATAATGACAGCCGGGGTGTCTCCTAATTCCAAGTCTGAATCCGGGTAAGTAAGCATTTTACGGACCTCTTCAGCCATAATACCCATCAGGGCTGAAGAATCAGAAATCTTCTCTTTGCGAGCGGTTTGCCTTATCCGCTCCACCAAGTCCAAGGAGGTATTAACTCCTACATCGGCTTGAATTAAGATCTCTTCCAGCTCTTCCCAAAAATCTTCATCGAGTTTTTTGGAGATACGCACCAGTTCGTTAATCTTACCACTCAGGTTGTTCCTGGTTTTGCTCAAACCCTTTTTAAGCTTTTCAAATAAACCGGTTTTTTCCTTCTGCCCATTCTCTCTGGCCAAGACTAAGGAGCCGGAATCAGTATCTTGCACTTCTTCTCTTGAAGGCAGCTCTGTTTCACTGCTTCTCAATTCTTCATTATTATTGTTTTTTGGCTCAGGATTTTCCCGGTTTTTGTTTTTTCGTTTAAATAATGCCATTCTTTTTTCTCCTTGATCATTTTTTATCCAGCTTTTATCCAGCCAGTTCTTCCACTTGGCTGATATTAAGGGTTAAGACTCTGGAAACCCCTTTTTCAGGCATAGTAACTCCGTAAATATTCTCCGCCCTTTCAATAGTGGCCTGTCGATGGCTAATTATAATATACTGCATTTTTTCTCCCATTTTCTTAATAAAATTGCCAAAACGAATCAGGTTGGTTTCATCCAAAGAGGCGTCGATCTCGTCCAATATGCAGAAAGGAGCCGGTTTTAAATTTAAAAGGGCAAAGATAAAGGCTATACAAGTCAAGGCTCTCTCGCCGCCAGATAAAAGATTAAGGGCTTGATTCTTTTTGCCTGGCAGTTTCACTTCTATATCTATCCCGGCTTCCAAGCCATCTTTGCCGGATTCGATTCTTAAGCTGGCCTCTCCTCCCCCGAATATATCCTGGAAGGTTGAAGAAAAGCTCTGCTGAGCCAGGAGTAAGAAATCACTAAATTGCTCGGCCATCATCTCTTCTGTTTGCTGTAACAGCTGATTTAGGGAATCCCTGGCCTGTAACAGGTCCTCATACTGTTTACTAACAAATAAATAGCGCTCATTGACAGCTTCGAACTCGGCTAGGGATTCTGGGTCCACCGGTCCCAGTTCTTCCAGTTGTGCAGCCAATAATTCTGCCTGCTGACGAAAATCGCGTAGCTGGGACAGAGTAAATACTTGCTGTTCACCCATAGGCTCCGGCTTTTGCACTTCTTTGTTCCACTTATGAGTGAGAACCGACAGTTCCGTTTCCAGTCGGGCTATATTTATCTCAAGATGGCGGCTGCTGCTTTCTATTTGCAGCAGAGCCTGTTTAAGAGGCATAATCTCCTGACCCAGGTTCTTGATAGCCTCCTGGCACTCTTTTTCCTCTTGCTGCCGGCTCAAGATATTTTCCTTTATTCGGTTTAGTTTTATCTTTTCCTGCTTTATTATCTCCTTTGCCTCATTAATTCTATCATTTTCCTCTTGGACCAGCCTGCTTAGCCTTTCTTGCAATCCCCTGGCCTCCATCCTGGACTTTTCATAAGATTTCTCTACCTGCCTAAACTGCTCCATATTCTTCTCAATGTTCAAAATCTCCCTTTGCTTGGATTGCAATTGCTCTTGATAGGATTTCTGCCTTTCTATATGTACCTGGTAATCCCTTTTATAGCTATCTATTTTCTCCTTCCAGGCTTCCAATTCTTCAGCTTCACTTTCACTTAGGTCCTGAATACTATCTTTCTTATTCTCCAACTCTTCTCGTTCCCTTAATAGCTCTTCATAGCTTGATTCCAGGCTGGCCAATTCATCTATGCAGTTCTGCCATTCCCGACCTGAACGCTCAAGCTCCTGTATCATCTGTCCAGTCTCTTTTCCAAGCACTTCCAGACGGAATTGCTGCTCCACCAGTCTTTGTTGCAGGGCATCTATTTGCTGCTGTATCTGGTCTAGTTTTCTGGCTACTTTTTCGCGCCGGGCTTTATTGGCTTCCAATTGCTGCTTGACCTGAGCTAGCTGCTCTTGCAGCTTTCTCCTTTCTTTCTTACGCTGCCAGGGCGTTTCCCGGACTCTATCCCTACTCCCTCCGGTCATAGCTCCACTAACATTTATGAGTTCTCCCTCCAGGCTTACAATCTGCAGCGGATACTTGATGTTTTTAAAAAGCTTTATCCCGGTTTCCATATCCTTGACTAAAACCACCCGCCCCAACAAGTAGTTGACTGCCTTCCGGTAATCCGGGCTATAGTGAATGAGATCTGCCGCTAATCCCAATACCCCATCCACAGCCTGTAAAGCTCTTTTAATATCTGCTGGCAAGGGACTAGTCAAAAGAATGTCCAAAGGTAAAAAAGTGACTCTTCCTCCTTGGTTTCTTTTGAGATACTCTATGGCCTTCCTGGCTTTTTCGCTGCTGCTGACAATAATATTTTCCATTCTCCGGCCCAGGGCTACTTCGATAGCGGTTTCCAATCCTCCAGGTACATCAATGACCTCACCCACCAGACCCTTTATCCCCTCAAGCTCCCCCTGGGCTGAAGCCTTTAGGACTGATTTTACCCCCCAGGAATACCCTTCCATTTTCCTATCCATATCCTCTATTACCAAGAGCTGTTTATTGGTCTTAAACTCCGCTTCATTGAGTCGAGCTTCTTCAATTGCACTGGCTTTGGCCACTTTCTCTCTTTCCCGTTTTTGTTCTTCCAGCTCTTTAAGCTGTTTTTGTAGTTGAGGTATCTCTTCTTCAAAGAGCTCTTTCTCCTGCTGGAGATTTTGCAACAATTCTTCCTTTTGGCTGATTTGGCTTTTCAGCTCAGTGTTTAAAAGATGCAGACGCTCCTTCTTTTCCCGCAGTTTCCGCTCCCGGGCATCAATCTGAATCAAGTGGTTGTTGATCTTGCTGGCTTCTTGCATCCGTTCGAATACGCTGATCTTCTTGTGTTCAAAAAGCTGCCGGCTTTCCTGCAGCTTGCTTTCCAGTTGACTGAGTTCTTGATTTATCTTATCCAGGCTACTCTTAAGGCCTTCCAGCTGAACTTGCTGTTTCTGATAGTCTTCTGAGCGCTCCAGCAGCTCTTCCTGCAGCTTATCCAGCATCAGCCGGTACTTCTTCTCTTCTTCAGCCCCGGCCTTTAATCTCTCCTGGTAATTATAAATCCTTTCCTCCCTTAGCCTGGCATCATTGTTCAAATCGGCCAACCGGCGTTCGATTTCGAATTTCTCATCCTTCCCGGCATTTATGCTGTCACGGTACTCTAGCAAGTGCTGCTGCTCAGTGGCTATCTGCTCTTCCAATTCCTGCACTTGCCCCTGGATTCTCTCCCTTTCCTGCTGCTTTTCCTTCAGGAGTCCATGTTTTTTTAGTAAATCTCCATTTACCTTGGAGAGCTCAAATCTTAAAATCCTCTCTTCCAGTTCTTTTTTTTCTTTTTCCAGATTCATATACCGGCGAGCTTTATCCGACTTCATTTCCAGTTCATCCCGGCGCTGCTTCAGTTCCACCAGTATATCCTTTAAACGGGTCAGATCCTGCCCGGTGCTAAGGAGCCGGTTTCTAACCTCGTCCCTTTGCTGCCGGTACTTGATGATGCCGGAAGCTTCTTCCAGAATAAAGCGCCGGTCCAGGGCGTGACCGCTTAAAACCTGTTCCAGTTCACCCTGGCTGACAATAGAATATCCTTTACGTCCCAAGCCGGTACCGGCAAACAATCCATAAATATCTTTCATTCTTACCCGGGACTTGTTGATATAATATTCACTTTCCCCTGACCTGAATAATTTACGGATTATATGGACTTCATCATAATCCAAAGGCAGAATCCCGTCCCCATTTTCTATGGACAATTCAACCATGGCCATGCCCAGAGCCCTTTTATTATCGGTACCATTAAATATTACGTCTTCACCCTTTTGCCCGCGCAGATGGCGAATATTGCTTTCCCCCAGGCACCAGCGCACGGCATCCACAATATTGCTTTTGCCGCAGCCATTAGGTCCAGCAATTACATTAATTCCGGGCTGCAATATCAATTCGGTATTATCGGCGAAGGATTTAAAGCCTTTAATTTCAATTCTCTTTAAGTACACTGAAGCTTCCTCCTGGAGATCTGATCTATCCACAGATCTTTAATATTAACTTACTTATACAAAGAAGGGGGCAAACCCTTCCTGCAAAAATCAACATATTGTAAGTATACTGCAGATATCCCAGGCTTTTCTACAATTAAGACCAAGGTTCTACACTTCTTCTAATATGTTGCTGGATTACTTAAAGCTTGTTTATTGAAGGTAGGTACTTAGAAAGGCCAATCGGGACAGAGTCATATCCGGATGGGCTGAAGATGCCGGTCCAATTCCCAATTCATTCGGTTTCAGGTCGGGATGGACTTTAACCCCCTGTAAAGAGCCTAAGCCACATAAACCCTGTAGATAATGGAGGTTGCCCCTCTTGTATCCCAAGACCTTGGATAAATCCCGGTGGTTACTATATATTATTAAATTACGGATCCCGGTTTGAGCTGATATATAATCATTCAGCAGGGCTTGGGCCTGTTTTTGGAACACCAGTTGTTCCACCAATTCGCCAAAGGCAGGATGAAAGGGCCCGGCAAGAATCACACCCTCTTCCCGCAGTTCTTCCGAAGGATGCAGTCCCATACGGATAACCTTTATGTTCTGCTGCTGAAAGTGCATAAACATCCGGGCACAGACAGCAACCGCTTTATGCAGCTTAAGGGGCTGATAATGGCCCGCCTCATACATGTCGGCTAAGGGGGTGTTTTTAATGACCAGAGTCGGATAAATCCGAACTAAATCAGGCTCCAGCTCAATTGTTTTGAAGGTAGTCTCCATATCGTTTTCAAAACTATCCCCTGGCAGTCCGATCATCAGCTGTATCCCCAGCCTGAACCCAAATTCCTTGATCAGACGGCAAGCATCCACCGCTATCTGGGAACTATAACCCCGGCCGGAAGCCGCCAAAACCTCTTCATTAAAAGACTGGATTCCCAATTCAATAGTACTTACTCCATGTCGACCCAGCAAGTCCAATACTGAAGGATCAATAAAATCAGGCCGGGTGGATAGTCTGATTCCGTCAATGGCTCCCTGCTTTAAACAGGATTGCAGAGCTAGTAGATACTTCTCTTGCAGGTCTTGGTCCAGAGCGGTAAAGCTCCCTCCATAATAGGCTACTTCGATTTCCCTTCCCTGGCTTAAGACAGGAAGGCTTTTCAAAGCAGATTGAACCATATCCAAGACCAAATCCGGGTCCGGGGCCGGCACCAAGCTGGCAATTCTTTTTTGATTGCAAAATATACAATTAAAAGGACATCCCAGATGGGGAATGAAGATGGGAATATTATAGTGTTTCATCTTTTAAGACCTTATCCAGGTATTGTAACACTTGTTCATTCTTTATAACTGCCTCTGCAGCTTTCTGTTCGGCTTCTTTTTTACTCTTTCCGCTTCCGGTAGCCAGCAAGTGCCCCTGATAGTAAACCCCGGCGGTAAAAACTTTGGCATGAGCCGGTCCGCTCTCATTAATAATCTGGTAGTAAACATTTTGCTTGTTTTTTCCTTGCACCAGCTCCTGTAAGCGAGATTTATAGTCATTATAGTCACCTCTGGCCGCCTCCTGGATCAAACCCTCCAGATAAGCAAGAATGAACTGGGCTGCCTTTTGGTAGCCTTGGTCTAAATATATGGCACCTATTACCGATTCAACCGCGTCAGCTAATATGGATTTTCTCCTGCGGCCTCCAGACATTTCCTCGCCTTTGCCCAGCAGTAGATACTGACCCAGGTCTATGGATTTGGCCACTTCCATCAAGGAACGCTCACAAACCACCCGGGCCCTGATCTTGGTCAAATCGCCTTCTGCTTTATCTTTATAATGATTATACAAGTACTCGGCTACCACGAAATTAAGTACCGCATCACCCAGGAACTCCAACCTCTGGTTATTCCCCACCCCGCTTTTTTCCTGGGAATAGGAAGGATGTACTAAGGCCATTTGGATTAAATCAAGGTTATTAAATGGCAAATTCAAGTTTCTACAAAACTTCAGAACCAGATCTTTCTCATTACTCATTTTTTACCTTCTGAATATAAGAATAAAGTGCTTCCACCAGGCTGCCAAAAGTCGGAAAATCCTCTAAATCCTCTTCTGGAAATTCAATATCATATATGTCTTCCAGAGCCATAATTAACTCTACAATATCAATGGAATCTGCATCCAGTTCCTCGAAGGTAGTTTCCAACTCTATTTCCTGTGGATCCCGGTCCAACTGCTCAGCAAATAATTTTCTTGCCAGCTCAAGAAATTGTTGCATTCATATAACCTCCATAATCTTTGTAAATATAGCTATCTCCATATATATCGTTCTTAATCAGAAGCAAAATTCCTGCCCTTAGATAAGAGTTTTTATTATATCCTGCTGCTTCTCTACTATATTCTCTTTTATACAATCCCTGGCCATACTGATTCCATTGTATATTGATTGGCGGCGTGAACTGCCGTGGCACACTATGCTAACACCCTTTACTCCCATCAAGGGTGCACCACCCACCTGAGTGTAGTCTAATTTTCTCAATACTCCGGGTACCAAACCCGACTCTTCCTTAATCAACCGGGCCACAAAGATGGCCATGCCTTCTATGCTCTTAAGCACAATATTGCCGGTAAAACCGTCACATATAATAACATCACTTTTAGCACTGAATAAATCCCGACCCTCAATATTGCCGATAAAGTTTAGATTTTTCTGCTTTCCCAGCAACTCATAGGCTTCCAGGCTAACACTGTTGCCTTTGCCTGCTTCTTCTCCATTGTTTAATAGAGCAATCCGGGGGTTACTCAGGCCCTGAACCGCTGAGGCATAGGAGCTGCCCAGGGCGGCAAACTGAAGAAGGTTGGAGGCTTTGCAGTCCACATTGGCTCCAGCGTCCATCAACAAGGTAGTGCTGCCAGCCTGATTGGGGATCGAAACTCCAATGGGAGGGCGTTCTACTCCCTCCATCCGACCCAGGATAAAAAGAGCTGCAGCCATTTGTGCGCCTGTGCTGCCACAGGACAATACCGCATCAGCTCGTCCTTCTTTTACCAATCTGGTAGCCACCAAAATCGATGCATCCTTTTTCTTCCTTAAGGCTAAGGCTGGTGATTCATCCATACCAATAATTTGGCTGGCATTTACTATGCTTAGCCTTGAACTATCATAATCGTAGTTCTTTAATTCATCACTTAATTTATCCTGCTGACCTACCAATATGACCTGGTCAGTGCTAACCTGGCACCATTTTACCGCACCGGCCACCACTTCAGCTGGAGCATAGTCTCCGCCCATGGCATCTACCGCAATTTTCATCTTATTCCTCCTTAGCATGCACCCTGCAGTCCGGGTTGAAATGCCTCGATTAATATATATCCGGTAATATATATCCGGGATATAGATGTACGAAAAACAAAAAGTAAGCCTTTAGGCTTAAATCTAGCCCTAATCTTACTTTTTGAGCCTGGATAACTATTACATTACTGATTTACCCTTATAATATCCACAACTTAAACAGGCATGATGAGGCAATTTTAACTCTTTGCACTGGGGACATTCAACCAGGCCTGGTTTATCTATCTTACGCCATTCTGCGGCCCGTTTGTTGCTGCGAGATTTAGAATGTCTTCTCTTGGGAGCGCCCATTTTATTAACCTCCTTACTTCATTTTTAATTCTTTTAGCTTCTGCCACCTGGGATCCAGATCATTTTCCTCACAAGTGCAGCTTTGCTGGTTTTTGTTTATGCCGCAAGAGGGACATAAACCCCGGCAATCTTGCCGGCATAAAGGATTCAACGGAATTAAGGAAAAGATTTCTTCCTCAACCCTGGGCATAATATCTGCCTGTTCATCCTCGATTAAAAGCATTTCCCCGTTATCTTCATAGGCTGATATTTCTGCTGCAGCCAGAATTAGCTCAAATAAAAGGGGGTATTCGAATTCCTCCAGGCAGCGCCCGCAGTTTAGGGCCAGGATAGTTGATACCCGGGCTCTTCCTGCCAGCTTTTTTCCGGTGTTTTCCATAATCAAATGAACCTTAATAGGGGTTAAAAACCTTCCTCCCATATCAGAAAGAAAGCCTTCCCTGCCTGCCTCATTAAGATAAAACTCCTCTAATTTCAGGGTACCTCTAATCAAAGGTTTTAGATTTACTTTCATAAGCCAAACACCCCATCAAAACACCAGATTAATTATAGTCTGCTCTTATTATTATTGTCAACCTTACCCTAAACATACTGAATCAGGTAGATCATTCGTTGATTTTGACTACACCCTTTAAATGAAAAGTGAGGTGAGAGTTTTCCCCCCCACCTCACTTAAAGAATAGCCTTTATTTAGATAGTCTATAGGTATCCCGGGCAATAACCAGTTCTTCATTGGTAGGTATGATAAATATACGAACCTTGGATTCCGGAGTTGCCACATCAACCGCTTTGCCTCTTACATTGTTCTTCTCTTCATCAATGATAATGCCCATAGCGTCCATATCTTTACAGATATTGGCCCTTACGTCTATGGCGTTCTCTCCTACCCCGGCGGTGAAGATAATGCAGTCACAGCCATTGAGATAAGCAAAATATTTACCGATATATCCCTTGATGTTCTTGTAGTAAACATCCAGGGCGATTTGGGCTCTTTCATTGCCGGAGGCAGCCGCTTCCAATACATCGCGCAGGTCGTTGGATACTCCGGATAGTCCCAGCATGCCTGACTTTTTATTGAAGTAGTTGTTGGCTTCCTGAGAGTCCATGCCATATTTTTCCATTAAGGTAAACACTATAGCCGGATCTATGTCTCCGGACCTGGTGCCCATAACCAATCCTTCCAGGGGAGTGAAGCCCATGGAGGTTTCAATTACCTTGCCATCTTTAATGGCTGCCATACTGGCTCCATTACCCAGATGCAGGGTGATGATCTTGCATTCTTCATAAGGTTTGCCCAGCATTTCTGCAGCTTGATGAGATACATAATAATGGGATGTGCCGTGGAAGCCATATCTTCTAATGCCATATTTCTCATATGCTTCGTAAGGAATGGCGTACATATAATGAGCCGGTTCCATGGTCTGATGGAAGGCGGTATCAAAAACCGCTACGTGGTTTACATTGGGCATCAGTCTCTGACAGGCCTCAATTCCCATCAGGTTGGGCGGATTATGTAATGGTGCCATATCAAAGCAATCTCTGATTACCTTTTTCACCTGCTCATCAATGACTACTGATTCTGCAAAAGCTTCTCCCCCATGTACCACCCGGTGTCCAACTGCACCAATCTCGTCCATATTCTGAATGCATCCGTACTCAGGGTTGACCAATACTTCCAGAACCAATTCCATTCCTGCGGTGTGATCAGGCAGATCCTTCTTGATTACTACTTCGTCTTTGCCCAAGGGTTTATGTTCCAAAGTGCTGCCGGGAATTCCTACCCGGTCTACCAGACCAACGGCTAATACCGTTTCATTGGTCATGTCCATTACTTGGTACTTGATTGACGAACTACCGGCGTTTACAACTAATACCTTCATTAAATTTCTACCTCCCCAAATATACTGAATACTCGACCCTGATTTTTTTCCCTGCCGTAAGGTTTTCCCATTTTATGCCTGCATAGCAGTCATAGCTACTACGTTAACGATGTCTTCTACGCTACATCCCCTGGACAGGTCATTAACCGGTTTGGCTATACCTTGCAGGATAGGGCCGATTGCTTCCGCTTTGGCCAGTCTCTGCACCAGTTTATAACCAATATTACCGGCCTGAATATCCGGAAATACCAGTACGTTGCAGCCTCCTGCAATATCACTGCCTGGAGCCTTGGATGCACCTACACTGGGAACAATAGCAGCATCAAACTGGAATTCCCCATCCACTTTCAGTTCCGGGAATTTAGCCTTGGCGATATTGGTAGCTTCAACTACTTTATCTACCAACTCATGGCTGGCACTACCTTTGGTAGAAAAGGACAGCATTCCCACCTTGGGATCTTTAAACCCGCAAACATTGACCGCGGTTTCCACTGAAGCCTTGGCAAATTCAGCCATCTGTTGGGCAGTGGGCACGATGGTTACAGCACAATCGGCGAAAACAAACAAGCCATTATCCCCATATTCGCAATTGGGAACAATCATAATAAAAGCTCCGGAAACAGCTGAGATGCCAGGAGCAGTTTTAATTATCTGCAAAGCTGGTCTCAATACATTACCGGTAGTATTCTCAGCACCTGCCACTTCTCCATCCGCTTTCCCCATCATTACCATCATGGAACCAAAATACAGCGGGTCTAAGAGAGTAGCCGCAGCCTTATCCAATGTTACCCCCTTGTCCTTGCGCATTTCGTAGAAAGCCTGCACAAAGTCATCTTTAAAGGCCGCGGTAGCCGGGTTAATTATTTCGGCTCCAGAAATGTCGGCACCTATTTTGGCTGCCTTACCCTTTATCTCGCTCTCATCCCCCAGCAAGATTGGATTGGCTATTTTGTTGTCAATGATGCCTTTAATCGCCTGTAAGGTCCTCTCCTCGGTACCTTCGGGAAGAACAATAGTCTTTCCCTTCACTGCTGCCTTTTCCCTGATTTGAGCTAACAAACTCATTGGTTTAACCTCCCCCATTTCTTGTCTTGATCGAATTTTGTGATTATTGCTCACTTCACATTCTTAGTTAATTCTAGCATAAATCAAAATATTAGTGGTACATTTATGTTACTATAATCACATAAATATTTACAGGAGTTAGCTATGCAAGTACTTGCTATAATAGCTGAATACAATCCTTTTCACCACGGACACCGCTATTTGATTGAAGCCGCTCAAAAAAAGCAAAATTTTGACGGAATTATCTGTGTAATGAGCCCCGATTTTGTTCAACGAGGTGAAGCAGCCCTGTGCAGTAAATGGGCTCGGACTCAAATGGCCTTGCGGGGCGGTGTTGACCTGCTTATCGCTTTGCCTTTTGTTTACGCAGTCAGAAGTGCCTATTATTTTGCCCGGGGAGCCATGGAAATAATAGCTCAATGTGGGGTAGCCAGTCACCTGGCCTTTGGCAGCGAATCGGGAGATCTTAAGCAATTGCAGTATCTGGCCCAGATAATTACTGAGGAACCGGAGAAATATAAGGAACTGATAAAAAAACACTTGACCCAGGGTTTAAGTTTCCCCGCCGCCAGAGCTCGGGCGTTGCATAACTATCTGAAGTCCGGGGACAAGGAAATGGTATCCTTGCTGGAAGAGCCTAACAATATTCTGGCCTTGGAGTACTTGCGGGCTATTTATGAATTGGGTTTGCCCATCCAGGCTATAAGCATAAAGAGGAAAGGCTCAGGCTATCATGACAGCAAATTGTCGCAAGTATCAAGTGCTACCGCTATCCGACATGCCCTTTTGAATTCAATGCCCCTGGACCGTATTGCCCCATCCCTGCCCCAATACAGCTGGGAAATACTGAAACGGGAAATAGCTCTAGGCCAGGCCCCCATCAACTCAGCTCTACTGGAAACAGCCATCCTGAGTCGTTTAAGAACTATGAGCCGGCAGGAAATAAAGCAAATCTATGAGGTATCGGAAGGTTTGGAAAACCGCATTTATGAGGCTGCCCACAGTTGTGGAACCCTGGAAGGTCTGCGCCAATACATAAAATCCCGGCGTTACAACATGACTAGAATTAACCGTATACTGCTCTATGCTCTCTTGGGAATCACACAATCCATGATAGCCGAGTTGGACCAACAGGGTCCTTCTTATATTCATGTGCTGGGCTTTTCTCCCCGGGGCCGGATAATATTACAGCAGATGAAAAACCGCTGCCGGATACCGGTATTTAGCCGGGGCAAGGACCTGAAACGCTTTTATGAAGAAAACCGGGGATATCCCCCGGGGGATATGCTGGAAGTGGACATTAAAGCAGCTGATATCTATCGCCTCTTCATGCCCAATCCCCAGGCCAGGGCTGGTGGCCGCGAATTCACTACCTCTCCCTTTAGAATCTAGTCTTCTAAACCTGGGGACTGAATTTCTGCTTCACTTCTTTTAATTCTTCAAGCTTGGCTAAAGTTGCTTCCCTGCCCAGTGCAATCAGTTCTTGGGCTTTATTAAAGTCCCAGGAATTATATCCGGCCACTGCCGGCTGTATTAAAACATCTGATTTATTGCAGATAGTATCCAATTGTTGTCTCTGCATTATATCCAGGGAGGTAAGAATAACGTCCAGGGTATTATTGATCACAATCTGCTTTCCAGCCCCAAATTTTACATCTACGGCAATAATTATGTCCGCTCCCATTTGGGCTGCAGCTTCAACGGGAACCCGATCAGTAACTGCCCCGTCAACCAGCAGCATTTGACCCCGGGGTACTGGTCTGAAAATGCCGGGGATGGAAATGCTGGCTCGTATAGCCTCAGCTACCGAACCTTCATTTATGACTACTGTGGTCCCGGTATAGAGATCGGTAGCTACCATATACACCGGCAGAAAAAGATCCTCAAATCTTTTATTCTTGGTTAAGAGTTTCAAGAATTCATTAATCTTAGTCCCATTTATAAATCCCATGGTAGGGATACCTATTTCAAAAAAACGCCCCAGATCTATCTGTTCGAATACTTTTCCCAGGATTTTTATGTCAGTACCGCTGCCATATATGCCTCCTATCATAGCCCCCATACTGCTTCCCACTATGAAGTGGAAAGGGATGCCTTGCTCCTCCAGCACCTGCAGTACTCCCACATGGGCCAAGCCTCTGGCACTTCCAGCCCCCAATACCAGTCCTACTTTGGGCTTATCCATCTTTAGCCTCACCTCCGGGCGGTTTATCTTTTCCCACTTTATATCTATCAATCGAGAATTGTACTTCTACCTCTATCTATAGCATACATATATTGTAATTAATATAGTCCCCCTATTTGAATAAACTTCCCGGGGAGCTGATCTTTTGACTGGTACTTATAGCCGAATATTTTTCCTCATTACCATCCTTGTCTTAACTGTATTCATGCTTATAAACCCCCGGGAAACCGTTGATGCGGCAGGATATGGGTTTAAATTATGGTATATGGTTATAGTTCCGGCTTTACTTCCCTTCTTTATTGCCGCTGAGCTCTTGGTGGGTCTGGGCCTGGCTCAATTCCTGGGAGTACTTCTGGAACCGGTTATGAGGCCCTTGTTCTGCCTGCCGGGTTGCACTTCCCTGGTAGTAGCCATGGGATTTACTTCTGGTTTTCCGGTTGGGGCTATATTGACCAAACGATTATATGAGGAAGAACTGATAAAGCCCCAAGAGGCAGAACGCCTGGTATCCTTCACTAATAATTCCAGTCCCTTGTTTATAATCGGAGCAGTAGGAGTGGGTATGTTCAATTCACCAGCTCTGGGATGTCTTTTGGCCTTATCCCATTATCTTGCCAATCTAGGGGTAGGGCTGGTATGGGGATTAACTGCCACCAGCACCTGGGATAGAAAAAGCAGCTCTTTCGGAGAACTTTGTAAAAGAGCATTCAGAACCCTGGTCCAGCACCAACAAACTTCTCTTCCCCCTGGCCAACAGCTAAGCAATGCGGTAAAAAACAGCATTAACAATATATTGCTTATAGCCGGCTTTATTATTCTATTCTCGGTTCTAACCCGAATGCTTTCAGTATGGGGCATTATGCACTATATATCCCTGTTTTGGGGTCAGGTACTCTTTTTCCTTAAATTACCCTATGAAGCCGCCTACGGAATCGCTATGGGTATGTTTGAAATTACCATCGGCTCCCAGACTGTTGCTGCCAGCAGCGGATTGAGCATATTAAATCAAATGCTGGCGGTAAGTATGATCCTGGCCTTTAGCGGTTTCTCCATTATTGCTCAGGTAATGGGGGTTTTATCCGGAATGCCGGTTCGCCTTTCCTTTTACCTTAAATCTCGCCTTTTACAGGTATGCTTTTCCCTTTTGCTTACCTGGACCCTTTATCCTTTATTTTTTAGCCAGGAAGCAGTGTCTACTATAGCTATACCCCTGGAAAAAATCCTATACTCATTGAACGCCTGGCAGATCTCTCTCTACTCTATGGCGGCCGGTCTGATTATAATAGCTGTAATGATGATATTCAGTCTTTATCGAAGCAGCATCAAATAGACCCCTGTTCGATTTCCCGGCGTAGCTCCTCCTTACCTGAGGCGATGGTTTCCAGAGTGCGATGCAAGACCAACTCGATATGGGACAGAACCTGTTCAGCATACTGATTGGCTTCCCGTCTAACCTCCGCTGCTACTTCTTCTGCTCTTTGTACAATCTCTTCTGCCATCTTAACCGCATTGCGAGTGATTTCACTATCATCTACCATACGGGCCACCTTATGCCGGGATTCATCCACATACTGATCTGCTTGCTGATATGCCTCTTTAATAATCCTTTCCTTTTCAGAGATAAGCAATCGGGCGGTTTCCAGTTCCTCAGGCAGAATAGCCCGAAGCCTGTCTATGCGTTCCAGAAATTCGCCGCTGTCAATAATATTTTTCCCGCTGGATAAAGGTAGTTTTTTTCCGTCCTTTAAAATGGATTCCATATCATCCAATATCCTGAATATTTCTATCATTTTTTTATATCCTCCTCATTTATCTGCTTATAATAATGCAAGGTGGACTCGCCATAATTATCAGCCCTGTATTCCATCAGACATTCCAAGTCCAGGGGCAGGTTCTTTTGGCGCCGGGTTCTGATTATCATCCTGGCATCCTGATTCATTATCTCCCCTTTATCCATCCGATACAATATCCGGTCAAATATTTCCTCATCGCTAAAGGGGGGATCTATATATATATAGTCGAATCGATACTTTTTCCTTTCCATTATATCCAGGGCTCTAAATACATCATTACGATATATTTCAAAGCACTGGGAATCAAATTTACAATTGTCGAGATTTTCCTTAAGCACTCGAATAGCCCTGGCATCTAGATCAATGAATACCACCTGGGCCGCTCCCCGACTTAAAGCTTCAATTCCTACACTACCGCTTCCGGCAAACAAGTCCAGGAAACGAGATCCCATTATATCACTTCCCAAAACATTAAACAGGGCTTCTTTGATCATATCAGTTACTGGCCTGGTGGACAAACCAGGCGGTGCCTTTAAACGTTTTCCTTTAGCCTTGCCCGCAATTACCCTCAAAGAATATCACCTTCAGCATATTTATATCTACCACTTATTTCTAATATTTTATCACAAAAATTTTTTTATTTATTGTATATAATCTGCCATAGAAGGCAATCATATAAGTACCAGATAGAAATTCTGGTAAACAAACCCTCCCCAACAACTTTACAAAATTCTCCTCTCCCCAAAATGGCGATCTTATGATCGCCATTTTAATTAAGCACAGCTACTTTCACCTTATTGATCCAGGCAATAATATGATGGGAAAAATTCCAACCTAGGCCTGGAAATACTTCTCCTGCTGACATTGTTTAAATCCTGTCTGATTCTCCGGTCTAACAATAATAATTTTTGTATAATATTGAGTATTTTAGCAAGAATAAAAGCAGGAGGTATGAAAATGCAGAAAATCATTGATGAATTTAAGCTCCATATAGATTTAGCGGTGGAAGCCCGGGACCTGGTGCGAGGTACTCGTGATATTGAAGTTCCAGGGGTAGAAGAGAAGGTAGAAGAGTTTGAACATGTAAAAATAACTACGATTAGCATACTTAATCAAATAGGTGCTGAAAAGATGGGTAAACCCATCGGCACTTATATAACCATCGAAACCCCTCCTCTGAAAATCAACAATCCTTATGTAAATGATGAGGTTATTGAAGCTGTAGCCAAATCCTTAAGCACCTTAACTGCTGGAAAACTTGGCCCCAAAGATCTGGTTTTAATGGTAGGCCTGGGAAACTGGCGGGCCACTCCAGATGCCTTGGGACCCAAATTCATTCAGTATAGTCCAATAACCAGGCACTATCATCAATTTGCTCCTGATGCCCTGGTAGAAGGGATGCGGCCGGTTTCCGGGCTTGCTCCCGGAGTACTGGGCATTACGGGCTTGGAAACCTTTGAGGTTATCAAGGGCACCGTAGATAATGTTAAGCCCGCTTTGCTAATAGTAGTCGATGCTTTGGCAGCCCAGGATGTAGACCGGATCGGAACTACCATACAGATGTCAGATACCGGCATTCAACCCGGAGCTGGAGTAGGCAATGCCCGTCATGCTTTGATTGAGGAAGAACTGGGGGTGCCGGTTATCGCCATTGGTTGTCCAACCATTGTTAGTGCATCAATTATTTCGGTACAGGCTATTAAAAAGTTTTGTGCCCAGGGTGGTGCCATGTACAATGATTCAGTAGCCACTGCAAGTATTAATTCAGTACTATCCCGTTTTGGCGGCAGTTTAGCTGTAACTCCTAAAGAGATTGATGATATTATAGAATACACCTCCCGAACTATGGCTATGGGAGTTGCACAATCATTATTTCCTGGTATTTCCCGGGAACAATTGGAACTCTATATTACCTAAAAATAAGGCTTTAACAGTCTATTTCTATCAAGCTCTACACATCTACACCGCAAGCCTCTGGATAGTTGTTTCGGGCTTCAGCTTGTTCAGCAGCTTGCAGTGCCTCATATGTGATTTCTGTTCGTCAGGCCAGAAGTTTGCCTCCGGCTTCCTTCAGATTCCACCTAGCGATGGACACCTTGCCCTTGGCTATGTGCTTGGGACTATCAACCCGCACTAGGGACTTTCACCCATTAGACTGCCGGGCGCACTGAAAACAAGCGGATATTTTATAAATAATCCGCTTGTTAAGAGTATTATATTAGGCAATCTATTATTACTTCATGCTCTGATTTTGCTTTTTGATAGATGTTAGGTCTTAGTTCAACTGCCCACCGGCCTGTCTCTGCTGATAATCATAGACCATTTTCTTAACCATCTGTCCACCTATGCTACCAGCCTGACGTGAAGTGAGGTCACCATTATAACCCGGCTTTAGGGTTACACCAACTTCCTGAGCTGCCTCCATCTTGAACTGATCCATGGCCTGTTTGGCCTGGGGAACTAAGATATTGTTGCTTCTTGCCACTTATTTTCACCTCCTTTGCTTTGCTAGTCTTATTGTCTCCCGTGTAAAAACTTATATGCTAGAAGTATTTTCAAGACTTTTTATTTTTTTTCTGCTTGGGTCTGGCATCCTCCTTAGTCGTGGTTACATCCTCAAAAGCCCCTAATTCGGCTGCTCTATCCTGGGTTCTTTGCTTCTTTTTCTTAGCCATTTTTTCACCTCCCAAAAAATATAGTGCTGGGCTCTTGCCTGCACTATTATCTTGGTCTTATTTCCCCATTTTATTTATACATTTATTTGTAAAACTAGTTATTTACAATATCTTTATCCTTTTTAAACTTTTTTCCTATATATGAGTTCATCCACTCCGCCTGCCCGATCTCCTGTATTAATATCCGGCTTAATTCAAGCAGCTTAAGGTCTTTTAGTAAATCCGCTACCTTGAGCTGGTTTAAGCCATGTTGCTTAACCCCCCAAAACTCACCGGCACCTCGCAAAAGCAAATCCTCCTGGGCTAGTCTAAAACCATCCTGAGTATTTTCCATAATCATCAGCCTTTTACAGCCATCTTCGGTGTGGGGATCTCCCAGCAAAAAACAATAAGACTGCTTTTTCCCTCTTCCCACCCGACCTCGCAACTGGTGCAGCTGAGATAAACCAAATCGTTCAGCATGCATTACCACCATTATGGAAGCAGCCGGAACATCAACTCCAACCTCTATAACCGTAGTTGATACCAATACCTTTATTTCACCCGCTTTAAAACGCTGCATGATCTGCTCTTTTTCCCAGGCTTTTAGACGACCATGTATCAGACCTACCTCCAGATGGGAAAACATCCCCTCTTTTAGTCCTTCATAAAGGGTAATAGCAGCCAGCAGATCCTGTTTTTCTGATTCTTCCACCAGAGGACAAACTATATAAGCCTGGACCGCCTCTTCTCTGACCTTGCGGGCAATGAAGCGGTAAACCCGATCCGCATTTCTATTGGGGACAAACCTGGTATCCACCTTTTTCCGCCCGGGCGGCATTTGGTCGATAATGGAAAGGGATAAATCCCCATATAAGGTTAAAGCCAGGGTTCTGGGTATGGGGGTGGCAGTCATCACCAGCAGGTCGGGTGCATAGCCTTTATAGCTCAACAAGGCTCTTTGTTTTACCCCAAAACGATGCTGCTCATCAATAACTGCCAAACCCAAACATTTAAATTCAACTTCATCCTGGATAATAGAATGGGTCCCTGCCAGTATATTTATTTCACCAGAAAGCAGAGCCTCCAGAATGCTGCGACGTTCACCGGCTGAAGTGGAGCGAGTTAAGCGGGCTACTTCTACTCCCTGATCCTGGAAAATTTTCCTCAAAGATTGATAATGCTGCTCCACCAGAATCTCGGTAGGTGCCATTATGGCGGCCTGATAACCGCTAGCTACAGCCCTGGCCATGGATAGAGCCGCCACCACCGTCTTACCTGAGCCTACATCTCCCTGTAAAAGCCGGTTCATCTGCCGGGAAGCACCCATATCCTCATATATTTCTGCTAATACCCGGGTCTGGGCTGAAGTCAGAACAAAAGGCAACTGCTCTTGTATCCTCTCCAGCAGATTGCTTTGAGGCTGGTGTACTACATAGGAATCGGACTGCTGCTTTTTCTGTTCCTGAATCAGACTGTATTGAAAAAGCAGGAGCTCTTCCAGGGCCAATCTCTTACGAGCCCTAAGATAAGCGGGTCCATCCTGGGGAAAGTGCAAATTGTAAAAAGCAAAGCCTATATCGCAAAGATCATACTTTTGCTTCAGCTCCGGGCTTAATATATCCGGATAATGATGAAGATATTGGTTCAGAATATATAAAATAACCCCTCTTATGGTCTTCTGGCTTAATCCTTCCGTAAGAGCATATACCGGCAGTACATCTACCTGCTGGCTGCCGGCATCCAGTATTTCATATTCGCTGACATTTAACTCCATAAGACCCTGAGCAGTTTTGACTTTCCCGCTGACAAACAGTTCCTGCCCGGGATTAATAAGCTGGTCTAAAAAAGGCTGATTAAACCACACGGCAGTAATCAGCCCGGTATCATCCTCCATCAGGGCTTTAAAAATGTGCAGTCCACGCCGGCTGCGAGAGGCATGAGTACCTTTAACTGTAGCCCGTACCGCTGCTGCCTCCCCCGGCTTCAGGGACTTGATGGGGTCTGGGTGACCCCGGTTGAAGTAGGCCCGGGGCACATACCAGAAGAGGTCGAAGATATTATCTACTCCCAGCCGTTTAAACTGCCGGCTTCTTTTAGGGCCAATTCCTTTCAGGTATTGAATATCCTGAAACAGAGCTTCCATTATTCCTGTTTATCCTCCCTGTTATCCATTATCTTAGGAGTCAATAGACCCTTCAGTTCTGCAGTTTAGCAGTTAGAATGCAGAATGAATAGCATGATCTTGGCTATATAGTTGGTGGCAGTATAAAGACAACCCGGAGCCAATTAAGGTATTCATCCCCGGGTTGCCCTTAAACAATATTTCATCATTACTCCACTGAAATAAAATAGCTATAATGAGGCTGTCCGCCCCAATGCATTTCCACTTCGTGTTCCGGGAAAGACTCTTCAATGATCTCCTTTAAAGCCATTGCTTCTTCTTCCCTTAAACCATTGCCATAGAAAAGGGTAATCAATTCACTATCTTCATCTACCATCTGCTCCAGGAGCTTTTGAGCAATCTCGTTTTCTTCATCTCCGGTTGCGGTAATTTCTCCCGCTAGAATACCTATCTTATCCCCTTCTTTGATATCCAGACCGTTCATGGCTGAATCCCTGACCGCGTAGGTTATCTCGGCGAATTTAACCTGTTTGATCTCTTCCGTCATTTCACTTAATATGCTATCAATATCACCTTCGGGATCATAAGCCACCAAAGCGGTAATGGCTTGCATAACCGATAAGGTTGGCACCACCGCTATTTTCTTCTCAGTCAAGCTGTCCAGCTGTTGAGCAGCCATAATTATATTGCTGTTATTGGGAAATATTATCACGGCTGGAGAATTCACCTTTTCTGCTGCAGATAAAAGGTCTTCGGTACTGGGATTCATAGTCTGCCCTCCCTCAACCACTTCATCCACGCCCAGGCTTTTCAGAATGTCAATAACCCCTGCTCCGGAAGCCACCGCCACTAGTCCAATCTTCTTAGCTGCTTTTTGCTTCTGTTCATCTTCCAAGTTTAGACGGTGTTCGTGTACTTCTTCCAGCATGTTATTGATTTTGATATCACTTAATTGTCCCCATTGCAAACAGGATTCCAATACCTTACCAGGGTGGTTAACATGTATATGCACCTTAACCAGGTCATCTCCACCAACCACCAGCATAGAATCCCCCAGTGGATTTAGATGCTCTTTTATTTCTTCGGGATTCAGATCATTGCCTTTTATCAATAATTCAGTACAATACTGGTATTCCAAGGCTTCCAACCTGACCGCCATGGCTTCAACTGTTTCCGGCGCCATATCCTGGCGATAGGTATCCAGGGGAATTTCGTTTTCAAGGGCAAAACCCTCCATAAAACCTTCCAGGAAATAGACCAATCCCTGTCCGCCGGAATCTACCACTCCTGCTTCCTTAAGCACCGGCAGCATATCCGGAGTCTTCTTCAGGGTTCTTGCTCCGGCATTGATACCGGATAAGAGCATGGCAATAATATCTTTATTATGGCTTGCTTCTTTTTCACAGGCTCGTGCTACCTCTCTAATAACAGTAAGAATGGTTCCTTCCACCGGTTTCATGACCGCCTCATAAGCGGTATCGGATCCATTTTTAAAAGCCCTGGCCAAATCCATGGAACCAGCTTTTTCCTTTCCCTCCAGTTCCCGGGCTATACCCCTGAAGATCTGGGAAAGTATAACTCCCGAATTGCCCCGGGCCCCCATCAAAGCGCCTTTGGATATGGCTTTGGCTACCTTACCCAGAGCTTGATCCTGGTTTTTTTCACCTTCTTTAACTGCTGACATCAGGGTAAGATACATATTGGTCCCCGTATCTCCGTCCGGTACTGGAAATACATTGAGTTGATCAACCCTATCTTTATTGTGTTCCAGTTTTATGCAGCCCGCCTTTATGCTTCTTACCAGATCGATTCCTTCAACAAACTCGAGACTCAAGTGTTTATCCTCCCCTATTTTTCTGTAAGAACCTTAACGCCTCTTACATTGACATTAACTGTGGCTACTGGTATGCCGGCAATGTTTTCCAATTCATAGCGCACTTTTTGCATAACATTGTTGCCCACTTCTTTTATCTTAATACCATAGCCCACTATAACATGTAAATCTACTTCCAGTCCATTTTCCCCTTTTTTTACCATAACGCCCTTTCGGACCGATTCTCTGCCTAAAATACTGCTTAATCCAGAATGGAAATCCTGGGCTACCATCCCTACCAGGCCATAACAGTCCATGGCTGCCAGACCGGCAATGCTTTGTACTACTTCTTTATCTACATTTACTGTTCCCAGGTCATTGGTCTTAATCGTGTACATGAAACTACCTCCTATCTGTTATTGAATATTCTACAAGAGAATATTTATTCCTTTTTCTTGCCCTTTATGGTTAGATTTGATAAAATATGTAGGTGCACTTCAATGAGAGGGGGCAAGAAACGTGGCTAAATGTGACATTTGCGGGAAAGGCATTGGTTTTGGTAAAAAGTACAGCCACTCCCATATAAGAACTAACCGGCAATGGAAACCAAATATTCAACGGGTAAGAGCAATAGTAGATGGCACTCCTAAAAGACTTAATGTTTGTACCCGCTGCCTGCGTTCGGGAAAAGTACAAAGAGCTATTTAATACTCATTTGACAAGAGAGCCCGGGGCTTATTCCCCGGGTTATTTGCTTCTATAAGCATCAATTTCTGCTTGATCAAATTGGTAAACCTGATTGCAGAAATTGCAGGTGATCTCCAATCCCCCCTCTTTCTCACAAATATCAGCTAGTTCCTCTTCAGATAGACCGGATAATATAACCCCCAGCCGCTCCCGGCTGCATTTACATTTAAAAGCTAAGGGCTTGGAGTCCAGCTGCTGATAAGCTATGCCTTCCATGACTTGGGCCAATACCTCTTCCAGGCTTTCATGCCGGTATATGGCATCACTTATGGGTCCTAATCTACCTACGTTTTCTTCCAAGCTTTGCAGGAGATCGTCCTGGGCACCGGGCATGGCTTGAATGATTAAACCTCCAGCAGCCTTTATGCTCAAATCCGTATCAACTAATACTCCTAAGGCCACCAAGGAAGGTATCTGCTCAGATTGCATAAAGTACTGGGCCAGATCTTCTGCGATCTCACCGCTCAGCAGCTTAACTTGTCCCCTAAAGGGCTGTTTCAGGCCCATATCCCTTATTACTTCCAAATAGCCTTCTTGTCCTACTAGTCCTCCCACATCCAGTTTTCCTGGAGCTTGGGGAGGCAAATCTGCCTGCGGCACTGAAATTAATGCTCTTCCATGGCCTGCTGCATCAACTGTAGCTACAATGGGCCCGGCCGGGCCATTGCCGTTAACCCTCAGGGTAAGGGCATGGTCTTCCCCCTTTAAGTCACTGCCCATCATCAGAGCTGCCGTTAGGACCCGGCCTAAGGCTGCAGAAGCAGTGGCTGAAGTCTGGTGGCGAATATGGGCTTCTTCCACTACCCCGGTAGTGCTGGCCAAAATAACCCTCACCTGTTTATCAGCGTCAAGGGCTTTTATCAAATAATCCTTTTTTATCACCTTAACATCCCTTTATAATAATACTTCACTAGTAATTATAACCACAAATAGCTTTAATTTAAAATTGATTGCTTAGAAAATACATCCCAAGCACTTTATTTTTTCGCCAGAGAACTGCTTTATAAACCTGCCATCTATATCTTAGCTTGTGACTCCATACTGCTTAATATAAGCTAATGGCTCATATTTCAGGGTCAGGTTTCTATCATGACCTGTTTCCATGACTAAATGACGGTTTAAATCCAGTTTGAAATGTAGTAATTTTAAATAGGAGCTATATTTTCATAAAACATAATACCAAGTGGAGGAAATGAATATGGCAGTATATGCATTTGAAGGCAATCGCCCGGAAATAAGCAAACTGGCTTATATCCACCCCAGCGCATCGGTAATAGGCAATGTAATAATAGGTGATCAGTGTTTTATAGGTCCCGGAGCAGTTATCAGGGCAGACTATGGCAAAATATGTTTGGGATCCGGCTGTGCAATTGAAGACAATTGCATCATACACTCTGAACCTGACAGCATAGTATTAATGGAAAATGACATAATTGTAGGCCATGGTGCCATAGTACATGGTCCTTGTTTGATAAAAAACAATTCCATCATCGGCATGGGATCTATCATATCAACCGGCTGCGAAGTTGGCTCTTATTGTTTTTTGGCCGCTGGCAGTCTGCTATTGCCCGGTCAGCATATTCCCGCCCGAACCATGGCCGCCGGCAACCCGGCCAGGCCCAAAAAAGCAGTGGATGGAAAGCTTTTGTTTTATTGCCAAAAAGCACCTGCCCTTTACCGTCAACTCTCAGAACGCTATATTAAAGGGCTTGAACTATTAAGCCCTTAAACTGCCATACCAGCCAGGGGCAGCCCAATAGCAGCAGACAATGGACTTACATGGGGAGACTGGGGCAGACAGCCAGCTGCAGCATACTCTTAATAAGTATGGATACTGCTGTGGTAGTGCCAACGGTATGGACTCTATGACTTATGACCAGGAAAATAAAGTATTTTTATATTATTAAGAAAAGAAAAAAATAGGCTCAGGCAGGGAAATATAAGCTCAAAGTAGAACTTCTTATTTTGTGATTGTAGGATTAAAGGGGGCATTAGATTGCGCTTAGCAGTTTACCCGGGAAGCTTCGATCCAATTACCAACGGTCATATCGACGTACTGGAGAGAAGCAGCAAACTATTTGACCGGATCATTATTGCAGTAGTACACAACCTGACCAAAAAAGCCATGTTTTCTCTGGATGAAAGAGTAGAGATGATAAGAGAAAGTGTAGCACATATTCCCAATGTAGAAATTGATTGCTTCAGCGGTTTATTGGCCAACTATCTGGCAGAAAAAAAGGCCTGTGCCATAATAAGAGGTTTGAGGACGGTTACCGACTTTGAGTATGAAATGCACATGGCCATGATTAACCGGGAACTTATCCCTGAAATCGATACCATATTTATAACTTCAGATAAGAACTATATATTTATCTCTTCCAGTGCAGTAAAGGAAGCGGCCATGGTAGGGGGTAAGGTTGAACAAATGGTACCCCCCATAGTAAACCGGGCATTAAAAGAAAAGTATTTATCGACCTTAAGCTGATATAAAACACAATATATTAAAAGTGATATAATCCCCATCATTCCAGTCATTGCTTTTGGGGTAGTTCATATATTTTCACCCTGTTAGCAGTTGATCCCGATAAAAAGGAGCTCTCTTTGAGTGATATTCTCACCGATTTTTTCCAGCATAGATAGAGCCAAACTGCAGAATCCATCCCAAATAAGAGCCTGGCTGCTAGAATTGATGCAAGCATATCCCTTGGAAATCAGTACTCCTCTGGCCTTGGCCATTTATGCCGGAGGAGTAAGACCTGATGGGAACAATTATGAAACCCTGGGGCAAGCTACCCTGCTGGACTATTTTATCTCGCAAGTGACCCGGGATTTATATCAATTAGCTGAAGTTTCAGAAGCTGAGTATGAGCGTTTTCTGGACCTGCTGGATCTCAAATCATCCCGGGCTCTCTTGCAATTAGGCCAGATAGCAGCCAAATATGATCTTTATCCATCCGATTATACCCCAGGTAATTTAAGCCGGATAAGTGATGCAGATGACCGACGTGATTTTGAAAAGCACTTTTTGGAGGAAGCCTTTTTAAACTCTGCCTTTACCATACTGGCCGGTGTTTTTTACTATGTCCACGGAAAATTATACCCGCTTAAGACTTAAGACTATACATTCCTTAATAAGAGCAGAATATCAAGTGCTTCTCTATCTACCCAATACTCCCCGGGAAATTATGATTCAAGTAAAGTTAAAGCATAAAAGCCCTTCTTGTAATAAAAGCTAAGTACAAATCAACGGGAAGGAAGATGGATTTGAGAACTCTGTGGAAGGGCGCAGTTAGTTTTGGTCTGGTCAATATCCCAGTAAAAATGTACGTAGCTACCGAAAAAAAAGATATTAAATTTAATTACCTGCATAAAGAATGCATGTCCCCGGTTAAGTATCGCAAATACTGCCCTAACTGTGATCGGGAGCTGAACGGTGAGGAAATCGTCCGGGGCTATGAGTATCAGAAAGACCAATATGTAATAATCAACGAGGAAGATATGGAACGCATCCCTCTTAACAACACCAAAACTATCGATATATTGGACTTCGTAGATCTGAATCAACTGGATCCAATCTATTTTGATAAAAGCTATTATCTAGAAGCTTCTGCCGGAGGTGAGAAAGCTTACACCCTATTGACTCAAGCTATGGAGCAAACCGGCAAAGTAGCAATAGCCAAGGTGCTAATTCGCAGCAAACAAAGTTTGGCCGCCCTGCGTATAAAAGATAGGGTCTTGGTGATGGAAACCATCTTCTATCCTGACGAAATTCGATCCCCTGCCTCTCTTAATACAGGAATAGAAGCAGTCCAGCTAAATGATAATGAGATGAAAATGGCAGTTAATCTGATCCAAAATCTTTCCAGCGATTTTGATCCTGCCAAATACCAGGATGAATACCGGGAGGCTCTCTGGGAGATGATACAGAGCAAGGTATCCGGCCAGGAAGTTGTAGTATCCCCGGCATCCCCGAACACAGCTAATGTGGTGGACCTGATGGAAGCCTTGAAAGCCAGTGTGGAACTGGCCGAGAGTAAAAGAAAGGCCAGCGGTACTAAAAAGCCGGGCCGTCGTAAAAAAACCGGCAGCTAAAGAGTAAATCGCCAGAGTATTAATTGTGTTATTGGGGGTTATTCTTTGCATAAAGGGCGGGTTAACTCGCTGTTGCTGATCCTTTTCCACCAGGAACAGCTCAGCTCCCGCAAGGGTTCCAGGATTCCTAATTCCCGGAGCAGTTTACCCATAGTGGTGCTCTCCCCTCCCGGCAGAATAATACCGTCTATTCCAGACAATTGCTGGGGTTTCCTCACCTGGATAATATCTATTCCTGGAATCTTTTGCAGGCATTGAACATGTTCCATAACCGATCCCTGCAGGGCCAGCACCCCCACCTGCAAACCTTTACCAACCTCGATGGGCATATTGATCCTCCAGTTTATCTATCTCCAAACCCTCCATAGCGTCACCTAATCCTTCCGAGACTTCCATAATAATCTGGGGGTCCTGATAGTTGGTAGTGGCCTTGACAATAGCCCGGGCTCTGGCTTCCGGATCTGCCGATTTAAAGATACCTGAACCGACAAATATTCCATCACAGCCTAGCTGCATCATTAGAGCGGCATCGGCCGGTGTAGCTATTCCCCCGGCAGCAAAGTTGACCACCGGTAATTTTTTATGTTCGGCAATATAGTCCAGCAGCTCTACCGGAGATCCAATCTCTTTAGCATAAGTCATGCGTTCTTCCCGGGGCATAAGTTGTACCCGGCGAATTTGCGAGCTAATGCAGCGCATATGCCTGACGGCCTCTACCACATTACCGGTTCCGGCTTCACCTTTAGTGCGGATCATGGCCGCCCCTTCGCCGATTCTGCGCAGGGCCTCTCCCAGGTCTCTGGCTCCACATACAAAAGGAATATCAAAGCTCTTTTTGTCAATGTGGAACATTTCATCCGCCGGAGTCAAGACTTCGCTTTCATCAATAAAGTCGATACCAATAGCCTGCAATATTTGTGCTTCTACAAAATGCCCTATTCTCACTTTGGCCATGACTGGGATACTAACCGCCTTTTTTATCTCCTTAATCATTTTGGGATCGGACATACGGTCTGCTCAAAGCCAAACACTCTTCCGATATATCCACCCCGGGATTGATACAGAGAAGCTTTGATCTTTATTTAAAAAAAGGCCTGTGGCTAAAACACCTGCAGTTTATGAAAAACACTTATCAAGAAAGATACCAAATTATGCTAAAAGCCATGCAAGCTCACCTGCCTAAGGAAATAAGCTACACTGAGCCGGGGGGAGGCCTGAGTTTCTGGTTAAGGTTGCCCGCCGGCAGTTCGGCCAACTATTTCTATACCTGCTGTCTGGAAAAGCAGGTCATTATCAGTCCAGGCAGCCTATTCTCTGCTTCCGATGAACGGGACAGCGAATATTTCCGCTTGAGCTTTGCCGGACTCTATCCTGATGAGATAGAAAAGGGTATTTTAGCCCTCAATGCTGCCTATCAAGAGCAGGATTCTCCACCTCTCTACTCCCCCCTGCTCTAAATTTAAGCAGGGACTGGCCCCAAGTTAACTTATAGGATAAAATTACTAAAAAAGGAGAGGGAGCCGGTACATGTTTCTTCATACTATTTCCTGGATATTATTTGTAGTTATGTTCTTATTGGCCCTGATATTGCTGGTTAAAGAAAAACCATGGGTTAAAAGAGAAAAATATCCGGAAGGATATTGGATGGGGGTAGGCCTGGGTACCGGAATCGGAATATGCATGCCCCTGGGTCTGTTATTAGGCTACTTGATGGAAAATATCCCCATAGGTGTGGCTCTGGGACCGGTCCTGGGTGCTGGACTGGGAAGTATTTTGGGCAGCAGATGGGAAAAGCAACATGGAGATCCCCAGCAGGATGAAGAGCAGCCAACACTGGGTAAGTGGCTAAAAAAAGGAGCCATATTAATCCTACTGCTGGGCATAATTATCATTATACTGCTGTTTGCTACCAAAAAATAGGCATTATCCTTAGCCATTATTCTGCCCCTGGTGGGCATTATAGGAATTATTTTCCCATAAACCTGGGGAAAGTAAAGGATGTAAAATGCCTAGGCTAAAACCGTAAATCAGGATTCTTCTCCTAAGCCGGATCTTCTCATCAGCCGGTGCTGAATCTCTATCAACACTGACTTCAAGTGGAATCCGGTATATTACGGTATTCTTGGCTTGGCAATTTTACATCCTGTCTATATTATTAACCCAAAAGCAAATATTATTCTTTTTTATTTCCGGCTATCTTTTCCCCCGTCCTCCAATATCTGCGGAACCGACAATCGCCGTTCCCCAATCAGGAGGTCTACCATCCGGCCATAGGTATTTATGCCTTCTTCCTGTCCATTAAACTGAAGATAAGCATCGTTCACCCGGGCTGACGTCCTGGCCATAGGCCCCTTATACTGCTGCCAATACTGGCTTATGGCGGCAAGATCCCTTCTAACCCCAGCTGCATATCCCAATTGCAAATCCTGGTATTGTTCATAATCCAATCTGGCCAGAGCATTCATAGCATTGATCAAAGCCAGCAGGCTACCTGAATACTGATGGTATGGGTCCGGGTGCTGCCTGCAGCTAAGGTAGGCAATATAATTGGCTTCATCTTCCCGGGCAAATCCCTTCTGATGAGCCATTTCATGAGCTACTGTAGCTGGAAAAAGCGGGGTAGGTATGCCCATATTGACATTTGCTTCAGCAGTAAAAGGAAAATAGATACCAGATAAAGCCAAATGGGATAAGAGTTCAGACATAATTAAAGCTTTTGGTTTTGTATAATTACCGCCCAGTTCCTGGTAGGTTCCAGCCAGTTGAGCAAAACCCTCACCTGCCTTGCGCAAGACCTCTCTTTTATCCCCCATTACCACTCCCTCACTATCTTCTGGCAAAGCCATACGCAATTCATTGCTCTCCTGTATTAATTGCATACATAGGGATTCAAGTTCCTCAGCCCGTATATGGGTAGTATCCAAGCCCATCAGTTCCGCCAGCGGAAGCCGGTAATAATTAAATCCCCATAACAATAAAAACAAGAAGTAGCCCAAGCTGAAAACCGCTACAAGAAATAAGGCATCCTTTTTGAGCGCCGCTTTTAAAGCAAGGGTTCCTTTACTGATATTCAGGCCCTGCTTTATCAGCCCCCCAAGCAATCCCAGTACTGCCATTGATACCAATACCTCGGCCAGGGACAGGGGCAAGCACTGGCTTATATAGCCTAAAGCCCTGGCCAGTAGGTGATATAGGCCTTGGGAATAGTGTTTTTCAATTAGATCCGGACTCATAGAGAAAAGCCGGGTTAAGGTTAATCCACCCGGCAACAAGGATAGTATCAGCATTTGCTTTTTGCTTATCTTCTTCATTTTCCAATCCTGATAAAAACCTGGTCCCGTCCCAACCAAAGTTTATAGTTACTGCTTAAGGCTTTTCTACCAGCAATATCTCAAGCATAATTAATTTAAAACTGCATCAAGCTGATTCAGATTTGTTTTTCTGATAATGATAAGGCTTGGCGGCCTTTTCCAATCCCTTTAACCACAAAGCTACCAGTTGGGGGCCATTAATCAGCATAATATTAAGGCCTTCGGCATATTTTCTGGCATGTACGGTAAAATCGCTGGTGGTTACTACATATCCCCCTTTAGCTTGCTGCCGGTTCATTTGAGAGTGAATAATAGCTATCGGTTCATATGGAACCAGGTGGTCGGGAGCGTAGCATTTAACCTGACCCAAATACTTCCCGTTCTGCTGGTTATGTTCAATATCAACCCCATAATCTCCACTACCTCCAGTAACAAAAGCCTGACCACCATAATAGTTCACCATCACCCGGGCTACAAAATTTTCAAATTCCAGGGGGTTTTCCTTCTTCCCCTCTTGCCGGCCCTCTCCCTGCTTAAAGCGCTCATAAAGCCCTACCGCCATGGTTTGATACATATCCTGGCTGCATTGCAGGATATCCAATCTGACTTTTCTTAATTGCCGGTATTCCTGGCGGCATTTTATCAGAAAATACAGTGTAATTGCTATTGCTATCAACAGCAATGCAGTTAAACTAAGATTCATAACTGTATCCACCCCTAATCATAAATCTACCTATAATATTTGCATTTGCAGGCATATTAACCGTATTTATGATAGAGACGGATACATTTAAATCATTACTGATATACTGACCATTGAGAAGCATTCCCAGGGTCAATACCTGCGCCGAAAATAATTGATCCCGATTTATCCACTTTTATTATGGTCAAATATTTGTTAGGGGGCATCAAATACAGCCCGTTTCCCGCCCAGCACAAGTTTTCATACTATCCGGGGTAGGCTGATCAGGAGGCTGGTTAAGACAACAACCTGAATTCGGTAGTGACCACCGCCAGCAATTTGCGTTCTTCATTGTAAAAGTCAATTTGCCAGACAGCAGCGGTCCTTCCCCTGCTTCTGGCTTTGGCCTCAGCCCGGACCGTCTCCCCTTCATTTACTGCCCGCAGATAATTGACGGACATGCTTACTGCTACCATGGCTTGACCGGGATAAGTGGCCACCATTCCTGCTGTAACCGTAGTACTTGAAATAGCTGGGATTACTCCTGCATGCAGGTGATTCCCCTGGCTCAAGTGCCGCTTTTCAACCAGCAATTCACCCACTGCCCATCCCTTTTCCAACTCCACAATCTTGATTCCAATATCATCCTGAAAAGTACCTGCTGCGCTTTGATTAATTTTCTCCAGCATGTTCAATCCTCCTACTTACAGAAAGCTCCCAACCGGGGCCTCATTATTTCATTTATAAATTATACTCCAAAGGGAGCATTTTGACTTGACCATCCCCTTATTTATAGTATATATCGCTCTATTGGATACCTAAATATACAGGAGCCCCACTAAAATATCTATTGGGTTTCAGGTATAAGTAGCCTGATTAGTAAAATAATAATCTTGATGTCCCATTGCTGGAGGATATTAATTTTATCTATGAGGGAAAAGCCATTTTTTATATCATTAAATCTCACAAGACGGGTAATGCGAGGTAAAATAGAGTTATAAACTGCGTTTTATTCTACCATATGCCGTCTAATAATAGCTTTCCATATTAACCCAGTAATATTAATTATCCTATCGGAATATCGAAGGTTCCTCCCCAGGGAGCAGCAGAAAGGATGATTATTATGGATGTCTAAATCCTAATAAAACGAAATACAAAGGAGGTATTGTATTGTCAGAACTAGACATGTTGGTAATTCCGGAACAGGTCGAAGCCGAGGGTGGTTATGCCATTGCTACTTATTTTATTGAGACTGCTGTTAACACTGACATTGTAAAAAAGATAGCTTCCATTGGAATAGAACAGACTACCGGAACCTGGGTAGCGGTTCCCGAAGAAACCCCTGAAGTTCGAGCCAAGCATGTGGCCAGAGTGGTAGGGATTTATGAAGTTCCAGCCCATGAGTTTGAAGTTCCGCCAGAGCAAAAAACCCGCCGCTTTGTGTTTCAACTGGCTTTCCCAGTAATTAACTTTGGAGCTCAGATCCCCATGATGCTAAGTACTATTATCGGCAACATTTCCATGGCCGGAAGGCTCAAGCTGCTGGATATCAAATTCCCCAAAGAATATATGGATGGGTTTTTGGGCCCCAAATTCGGGGTGGAAGGTATACGTGATTTGTTAGGGGTTTATGATCGTCCTCTCTTGAACAATATGGTTAAACCTTGCACCGGCTATACTCCGGAGGTGGGCTGCAAGCTATTCTCCCTGGCCATTGAAGGGGGAGTGGATATAGTAAAAGACGATGAATTGATTGCTGATCCTCCTTTCTGCCCCCGGGAGGAAAGAATCAAACTGTATATGCAGGCCATAAAGCAGCATTACGAGGCAACCGGCCACAAAGTACTCTATTGTCCCAACATTACCGATTCAGCGGCTAAATTGATGGATAATGCCAAACGAGCTATTGATGCCGGTGCCAACGCTCTTTTAATAAACTACTTAACTGTGGGTATATCTAATTTGCAAGCCCTGGCCGAAAGTCCCGATATTAATGTACCTATCATGGCCCACCTGGATTTTGCCGGAACCATGTACGAATCCCCCATATCCGGTATGAGTTCACATCTTATTCTAGGCAAACTGGTTCGCCTGGCCGGAGCCGATATGGTAGTATACCCCAGTCCTTTTGGTAAATTCCCTCTTTTAAGAGAACGCTATCTGCAAATAGCTCATCATTTGAGCAGCCCCTGGTGTCACATTAAACGAGTACTTCCCATGCCCGGCGGGGGTGTAATGCATAATTGCGTTCATGCCATTATTCGCGACCTGGGCATCGACAGCATATTAGGAGTTGGAGGTGCCATTCACGGGCATCCCATGGGACCGGTGGCTGGAGCCAGGTCCATGCGCTACGTAATAGACGCAGCAGTAAAAGGGATCTCCTTCCAGCAAGCTGCTGAAGAAAATCCTGAAGTGAGAGCAGCCTATGATGCCTGGGGAGTAATGGAAGAAGAGGAAAGCATGCTTTTTGAAATTAAAGGTTAAAGATTAAGGAGGTTTTACCATGGCTAAACACTACACACGGGAAGAAGTATTGACCAGGCTTAAAAACAGTATTGGGGCGGGAAAGCCCATTATAATCGCCGGAGCTGGTACCGGTATTTCGGGTAAATTCGCTGAGCAAGGCGGAGTTGACTTAATTGGAGTATACAATTCCGGTCTGTATCGCATGGATGGTAAAGGCTCTCTGGCTGGTCTGATGCCATACGGAGATGCCAATCAGATTGTCATCGACCTGGCTAACCGGGTTTTCCCGGTGATCAAAGAAACCCCTATGATAGCTGGTATATGTGGAACCGATCCCACCCGGGAAATGGCTCCCTATTTAAAGACCCTGATAAACCTGGGTTTTTCCGCAGTTATGAACTTCCCCACCGTAGGCCTTATTGACGGCAGATTCCGGCAGGAACTGGAGGATACCGGAATGGGTTACGGAGTGGAAATCGAAACCCTAAAAATTGCCAAATCACTGGGTATGTTTACTTTGGGTTATGCCTTTAATGTGGAAGAAGCCAGACTGGTGGGGCAAGCCCAATTGGATGTACTGATTTGCCACATGGGTCTTACCGCCGGCGGATCCATAGGTTCCAAATATGCCGAGGATAAACTGACCCTGGAAAAGTCAGCTGATTTGATCAATGAAATGACAGCCGCAGCCCGGGAAGGATATAAAGATATAATGATCTTCTCCCATGGTGGTCCCATAGCTTATCCGGAAGATACCCGCTATATTTATGAAAAAACTGAATCGGTAGGATTTTTGGGCGCTTCCAGTATTGAACGTATACCTATAGAAGTCCCCCTTAAGGAAGCCTGCCAGCAATTCAAGAACATCCCCTTGAAAAAATAAGGGGGTTTAATAGGGGCCTGCTTCTTTTCAGGGGCAGGCCCAGGCAAGTTTTCAAACAGAATCAAAATCCTGATAATGGGGGCTATTATGCGAGCAATTGAAGTGGATGTGGCAGTTACTCCGGATGCCTTCCTGGCAGAATGGAAAAACAGGGTGGTTATGGTTATCGATGTACTCAGAGCCAGCTCTACCATAGTAACTTTGCTGGAACATGGATGCAAAGCTGTATATATACTAAGGGAAGAAAAAGAAGCCCTGAAACTGCATAAAAAAACCGGTATGATTCTAAGCGGTGAACGTGACGGGTTAAAACTACCCGGTTTTGCCATGGGCAATTCCCCTTGCGAAGTCTTGGAAGATAAGTCCAGAGTAAAAGACCAGGGTGTAATCCTTACCACTACCAATGGAACCCGAGTGATAGAAGCACTGGCTGATAGCCGGATTCTATTGGCCGCTGCCTTATTAAATGCCCGATCCTGTGCTCAGACCGCACTGGACTTGGCCCGGAAACAGGATAGTGGACTGGCTCTGGTCTGTGCAGGTGAGAAAGGTCAATTCGTTCTGGATGATGCCTTTTGTGCCGGACATATTGTAAAGGAGATAATTAGTCTGGCCCATCAGCAAAACCTCCCCTTGCAATTAAATCCCACTAGCGAAGCGCTAATACAATTGTCCCAAAAATATGCTGACAGTCTCTCAGCTTTTAAAGACTCCTGGAGTGGCCAGAGATTGCTGGAAATTGACCGGCAGGATGATCTGGAATTCTGTTGCCAGGTTAACATTTATGAAACGGTCCCGGTGTTGGACCGAAACGGAAAGAAACACTTTACCCCTATGTGAATAATAAAGGAGGGTGTTAATTATGGCCAATCAACCTCAGATTCTAGTGGCAGGTATTTTGGATACCAAAGGTGATGAAATAAAGTTTCTGGCGGAGCGAGTAAAAGCGGCTGGTGGCAAGGCCACTATTTTGGAACTAAGCGTAGGCCATGAAGTTGGCTGGGCTGACATCAGTGTGAGCCAGGTAGTAGCCAGGATGGGAAAAAGCAAGGAAGACATTTTTGCTCTGGATAGAGGCCAGGCTTCAGATTTGATAGCTGCCGGGGCTATCAAACTGGCAGATGAGTTACTTAATGCCGGCCAATTGGATGGAATAATCGCCTATGGCGGTTCCATGGGAGCCAGCATCGCTACCCGGATCATGCAGTCCCTGCCCATTGGGATACCTAAATTCATGCTTACCACCATGGCCTCGGGAGACGTTTCCCCTTATGTAGGTACCCGGGATATATGCATGATGTACCCCATTGCAGAAGCGGGCTTAAACAAGGTTACCCGGCAGGTGCTGAATAATGCAGCAGCAGCCATAGTAGGCATGGCTTCTGCCCCCCCCATGGAAAATATTGAGGAAAAACCGCTGATAGGTTGTATGATGTTCGGTGTTACTACCCCCTGTGTTTTGAAAGCCTCTGCCTACATGGAAGATAAAGGATATGACGTGATTATCAACCACGCGGTGGGCAGTGGGGGCAGATCCTTGGAGGAATTGATCCGGGATGGATTTATCGCCGGAGTCCTGGATATTACTACTCATGAAATAGGAGATGAAATGCTGGGCGGGGTGCTGGGAGCCGGAGAAGACCGGATGACCGCAGCCGGTGATATGGGTATACCCCAGGTAGTGGCCCCAGGAGGATTGGATCTGATCAATTTTGGCCCCCGGGATACGGTCCCGGAAAAGTTCATCCAGGAAACCGACCAACCAGGCCGTGGTTTGTATATACACAATCCTACCGTAACCTGTGTTGGGGTATCGTTGGAAGAGATCTATCGTATCGGTGAACACATGGCAGCCAAATTAAATAAGGCCCAGGGACCCAGTGTACTCTGTGTGCCCATGCGCGGCTGGGGAGCCTGTGATTTGCCTGAGCCAGATATAGAGCTGGGCTGGGCCGGTCCTGGAGCTGGTCCGGTATGGGTGGCCGACCCTGATCATCCCCAGTGGTCTTTAAGGTCGGTTCGCTATGTGGAGGCCCTGCGCCAGAGCATAGATAAAAACAAAGAAAACCTGGAGGTCATACTGGTTGACAGGCATATGAACCAACCCGAATTTGCCGTTCTTATGGCTGAACTCTTGACCGAAATGCTGGAAGGCCGGTGGACAAAAGGTAGTCATAGCGACCGTCCCGATATTATCCCCTTTTAACACATGGAGGTGGAGCGAATGGCAATCCAATACAGTCGTAAAGAAATAATCAGGCGGCTTTCCGAGCAGGTTAAACAAGGCCGTTCCCTGTTAATGTTTGGAGCTGGAAGCGGATTGACCGCTAAATGTGCCGATATTGGAGGAGCCGACCTGATTGCAGTATATTCCACCGCCAAATTTAGGATGATGGGGCAGCCTACCCTCCTGGCCTGGATGCCTTATGAAGACTGTAATGCCTGTGTCAAGGAAATGGCTTTGGAAATCATCCCGGTAGTAAAACAGGCCCCCTGTATAGCCGGCATCGGTGCTCACCACCCGGCACTAAACCTGTCCCGGACCATTGATGAGATGATGGCCCTGGGCTTTTCTGGTATTACCAACGAGCCTTTTGCTGGTTTGTATGGTGATTTCTTTGCCCAGCAGCTGGAAGCAGCTGGTATCGGTTTCTCCCGGGAGGTAGAGCTTATTCAAACTGCTCACGACAAGGATATCTTTACGGTAGCCTGGGCTTTCAATGCCCGAGAAGCCAGGCTGATGGCCCAGGCTGGAGCAGATGTGATCGGGGCTATAGTAGGGGTTACCAGTGGGGGTTTGACCGGAGCCCAGGAGATGATAAGCCTGGAAGAGGCGGTAAAAACCGTACAGGAAATCACGGATGCTGCCCAGGCCGTAAATCCTGAGCTTATGATCCTAACTCATGGGGGGCCATTCAAGGATGTGGATACTGCATCATATTCCGTTCAATACTCCGCCGCCCATGGTTATGCCTCCGGTTCCAGCGGCGAAAGGATGCCCACGGAAAATGCGGTAATAGAAATTACCCGGCAATATAAAGAGATCAGGTTAAAGTAATTTGTAACTCCTGGCAAGCAAAACCTGATTAAGGTTCCAGATACGCAGCAATATGAAAAACTGGAAAACCCCGTGCAGAAGTATAGCCAAAAGTACCTTCATGGCGGGGTTTTTCTTTAGCAAATCCCGAGCCTTATCTCCCCCTTTGGACAGTCTGGGATTTCAGGAAAGGGAGTGATAAGCCGGGCCAAACCTTTACCTGCTATGATAAGCCGGCAGGCATCTCTTACAACCGTCATAGCCACGATTTACCGCATCATTTAACAAATGGTAACCCCGTTGATGTTCTTCATAGGTATCCATCAGGGAATCACACCCGAGCTTATGTATCTCTCCGTTATTAATATTGACTATATACTTGGGTACATAAGGGACATGTTTTTTGAGTTCCATAAAGTATATATCTGCAGCCAGGATTACTTCATCAGGATCCACCTTCAGTTTCTTGCCTTCTATTATGAGATCCCAGTCCACCAGAGGCACATCCACCGTAAAGGATGGGGTAAGAACAATGGGCGGAATAGCATCAACAATACTCGACTCACATAGATCCAGTATCTTATTAAAAAGCCATTCCGGAAAATTAAGGAAGGGGCAGTCGGTAAAAGCTATAAAATCCCAGTACAGATCCAATTCTTTAATCTTGACCTGCAGGGTATTGGTAGCATCATCCAGGACTATCTGGCCCACCCCTTTTTTCACCTGCATATTGAAGAAGGGCACATGCATTTCGAAAATCTTGACTTCCACTCTATCATTAACTACTTCATAATCCGGTATGATATCAGGAAACCAACCGGTCGGATCAATCTCGACCGAATATTCAACATCCAGGAAAACAGCCAGGGAGAAAATGATATTGGTATTTAGTTGCTTTATTTTTACTTTATTGTTGGGTAATAAATCGAATTCCGGTTTACTTAATAATTTTACGTCCGCACCTACCTCAAACCTCATACCCTTCATCTCAAAATGAGTTTCCACAAACCCCAAAGTAGCTATTTCAGTAACGATGCGCTGGGTGATATCCACCACCTTGCCAATAGCATTTATTACCTCATTGAGCTTCCCGGTTTGGAAGCTTTTTTTGAATTTGAAGTGCCGGTCCCAGTTGCTTTTAGCCCAGAAAAAATCATAGACCTTGTACATGCCTATTTCCGATATGGCCACTGCGGCACTGCAGTTACGGGCAAAGTTGCTTAACTGCTGCTCATCCCCGCCCTCATAATCGTCAATTTGCACATTGATGGCTATGGCCATGGTGGTATCATCCAGGATTTTAACCGAGCGTATACTGAGGGGCAGGTGGTTTTCCGGAATATCATCCATATAAGGGAGCAGAGGATTGATACCCGGCAGCTTAAAGCTGAAACAATGGTTCTGATCCTTCAAATAAGCTTGGACCGCGTTTTCAACGATTCCATCCAGCTTCATGGTCACCGTTGTTTCCATTCCGTACCGGTATTTAATCTCCAGGGCTTCCAGGTCTGAATGGGCAAAGTCTATCTTCATCTCATGGGTGCTGCTGTCTATTTCCAAAGCGGCCAGTAGAGACAGGTGGGCATCAAATTTAATTTCCAGGCCATCCCACAACCAGAAATACACCCGCAAAGAGGTATGAATCCTGGCCCGGGCAGGTTCCCCCAAGACGGTTGAAGGCAGGAAATCCAGGGAGGGTTCATAATTTAATTTCATCCGGTATTTTATTAAAAGAAAGCGATGCAGGCTTTCCGGGATATTTTTCTGACTCTCCTGATCCAATTCCTGGTACAGGTCCCAAGCACCATTAATCCTTAAAAACCCGTTATAGAACAAAGCCCCGCTAACCTGGTTCAGGAATCTTTCATTTAGCAGAACCACTAAATCGTATCCGGCTGTTTTCATCTTATTCTCTCCTCCCTAACGCAACTGGCTGGCGCCGATACAGGATGGGCAGGCCGAGTAGCCTTCCTTTAAGGCTTCGTACAGCACATAAAAACCCAAGCGATTCTGCATTTCGATGTCCTCGATTGAGGGGCAATCATAATTATGAACCTTTTTGCTGCGCTTGTTGGCAATATATATAGGTACCGGCACCCCTTGGGACATCAACTCATTAATACCCACATTCATCCGCAGGACTAATTCATCATGGTCAAAGGACAGGGAATGGGTTGATACCTGCATGGTATATCCACCGAGCTCATATTTGGATAAGATCAATGCCGGGGAAATTACCAGGGGGGGAATTTTCTCCAGTATCTTCTGTTCAAAGAGATCTATTATGAAATTCAATGCTGATTCTGACAGAGTATTATACCACTTGTCCCCCATCTCCAGGTGAATATCCGCTTTGACTATATCTATTACCAGGTTGTGCTCCTGGTTAATGCTGATTATACCCTCGGCCTCATTTATAAAGAGTTGTACTTCCTGATCCAATTTCAGTATTTCCCGGCTTTCCTCCCGGCGCCATAGGGGTTTATCATCTTCCCAGGGGGTTAGCCGGTCCGGGATAAAAGAGCTGGTATCCACTTTAATATCTTTGATTAATTCAGCGCTGAAAGAGGCCTGGAACCGGGCCTCTATCTGCAGTGAATGAAGCCTGACGGTATTTCCCTCCCCAAACTCAAAATCAGGCTTTTCCAATATTTTTACCAGTCCATCATAATGACAGCTTAAATTATGGTAGGAGGTTTTGCTTTCTATAAAGCCCAGGCTGAGCAGGCGGGTCAGCAGATCGCTGGCTTTTTCCAACCAGCCATCACTATGAATGGGAAAACTTCCGGAGAAATGCTCCGATTTATCGTATTCAGTATTGTCCCACCAGAAATTAAAAACCTGATGCAAAGTCTCCTCTTTCAGGTTTATATATAGCTCGCTACCTCCGCTCATATCCTCTATAATATTTATGTCCCCGGCACTCTGCATAAAGAAATTAACCCCCACTACCAGAAGGCGGTTATCAAGTATCAGTACCTCTCCCAGACGGACTGGAAGCTGGTAAGCTTCTCCTTCTGGCATCATCGGCAATTTTAGTTGCCGGAGAACCAGGGGTATTTCTATGGTTCTTTTATCCTCCTTCAGATAGGAGGATAAGACCACCATCATCACCTGGTTGATGTTTTCAATAAATCGAGGATGGAAACGGTAGATATCATTAATGTATAAATCAGTAATTACCGCCTGGCTTAAGTCGAAACTTATCTTGCGGCCAACGGCATCATATATTATCCTGCTGTTGATAAAGAAACCGGCATCGAATTCCAGGGGCATGCCCCCCAACACGGTCAGCTTCAATTCGATTACAAACTTGATGTAAATCTGGTCCCTTCCTCTCAAGTCAATCAAGGGTTCATTTTTCATTCGGATTCGGTAGGAAAATTTGGTGAAATCATGCAGACTGGCGGGGATACCTTCTACAAAGTTATATTCTCCCGCCAAGCTCAGGAAACCTGAATAATACAGAGCAGCCAGTGATTTATTCAGTAAAACCTCGTCCATCTGCAAGAGCAGATCATAATTGTTCTGGCCCATAAAACCCCTCCCCGGTCAATTAATACATTAGTGTTGGTCAAGCATTTTTTCCCCAGCAATTAAGGCTGCTCTGTTTAAACGATGGGAATTGCCAGTCAAACAGCATGTATGACGGGACTTATGTATAAAAAAAGACACTGTCCCCGGACTGCGCCTTATTATTCTTATAAGATGCAAGCTGAGAGAAGTGTTTACCAACTGGCACATTTCTGTTTTAACTGTTTTTGTACACCGCCATATGACAATGCATAACCCTTAGCCAATAGACCAGCACTGAACTCAAATGACCGGCAGACTTCTCTGCAGGACACCTTAACCATATGGTTATCAGCTTGCCTTTCCATTATAAACCAATATCCTTAATATTTGCAATATTTAATTCAAATTATGATTAAAGGGGGTATTTATTTTAGACACTAGGGCAATTCGGGATTAATCTGCTAAAGATCAGAACAATAAGATAGCAATTTATTACCAAAAATTATATAGCACCAAGCTATATGGAATATATGGAAATTTAGAGCACTAAGGGCATTTTCTGCCTTCTGCTTGTGCTATGATTTAATTATTAACGGATTAAATATTTAATCTGCTGTTCTCTATTTGTTCCCAGGCCAAGAAAGGGGTGAATAGATTGTACTTTGAAGAGATTAAAGAGGGTTATTCTTTTACGACCAGCAGCAAACCCATAACTGGAACTGAAATCGATATGGTAGCACAGCTTTCCGGAGCCGACTTGCCAGGATTTCTGGACAATGAATTTGCCCAAAGCTGGGGCTTTAAAGCCCGGGTAGCTCCCGGAGCCTATCTGATACTATCTATGATGGGTTTATTGGCTAAACAGGGTTTCCTGGCTAATGCTGTATGGGTCACGGCTGATGGTATTTCGTGGAAGAATCCGGTGCATCCCGGTGATAGAATTCATGTTGATTGTGAAGTGGTGGGGACCAAAGAGATGAAACGGGGTGGTGGCCTGGTAAGCTATCATTGGAAGATAATTAACCAAAACCAGCAACTGGTAGCCCAGGGAACCAACACTTGACTCTTCCCGGGCCAACCATCTAGTTAGATGATTAAGGAAAACACATTTTAAAAACCCCCTATTCCTTGAGGATAGGGGGTTTTAGGTCATATAACTGTTCCTTCGTTTATTGCTCTGCTATTATGATGGTAAATAGCAAAACCAGGGTCCAATCCACCTAATGTCAGAACCCGCCCAGCATCTTCACTTATATCCCAACCTAAACTTAATAGCTCTATAATTCAGCAATAATCTCCCCCATCCTGGCAGTATCATAGCCTCCCATCCCATCCACTTCTTCTTTAAATTCCGCTGAATTTAGAATTGAAAGCAAGGTTTGAAAATTGGATTTTTCCAAATCGTTCCTGTATAAGACCAGGTCATAACGTTCTTTGCTCAAAGGTACAAATTCTACTTCATCTACTTGTAAAGCGGCTTTTTCAGTCCCTAGCCCCACATCAGCCATCCCCCTGGCCACCGCACTGGCCACGGCTATGTGGCTCATTTCTTCATTTTCATAACCTTTGATATTCCGTGAATCAATATTGAGATTGCGTAAATGCTCATCAAGCAATACCCGGGTGCCTGAACCTTTATCCCGATTGATAATAGTAATATTAGGCTCTTGCAGATCAGCCCAATCATAAATAGCGTGGGGGTTGCCAGGAGCCACGTAAAACCCTATGGTTCTATAAACCAGATTAATAATTACGGTTCGTTGTCCCGGTAGTAATCTGCGAACATATGGTATATTGTATTCCCCTGTTTCACCATCCCAGAGATGAGTGGCAGTTATATTGGCGGTTCCCTTGTAAAGGGCCAGCAAACCATCCAGGCTTCCCACATAGGAACGCAGGGAACGGAGCATGGGATTGTGCTTTTCCAAATAGCGGGTCAATATATCCAGTATAATATCTTGACCGCAGATAATAAGGCCCTGGTTTTCAATAATCATTTTTTCCAATGAGACCTGTATTTTTGTGTTAGGTGGCTTGGTGGGCAGATCGCTAGCGTGCATATATAATTGCAGGTCCGCCTGGCTAACGCGAATCTGCTTACCTACACGATAAGATGGGATATCTCCACGTCTTAGCAGTTCATAAACGGTTCCTTTGGAGATTTTCAAAAGCTTTGCTATTTCTTCCGGGGAATAGAATAAGGCATCCTTCATCTTATCACCTCATATAAAAATAAAGGGTAATTGGTCAAAAAACCCTTGTTTATTATTATAACATTTTGTAAAATCACATTAAGTATCAAGTAGTATCAACTAGTGCTATTTGAAAATTAGTTTTAGTCCAATTAGTACCAATTAGTATTGTTTGGTCAGGGAAGGTAAATATCGTAACCCCCCCTGGGAAAGGATGGTTTCATATGAGACAATACTGGCAATTTGAGTACTTAAGTGATTTCGGCAAAAAGACCCGTTTCTTCTATGGCACTGAAGCGGCTGTGCAAAGACGGGTTAAACGCTACCAGGGTGATGATAAAAAACTCAAGACCCTCAACAGAGCCAAAGCCAAATATCTTAAAATGGAAAAAAAAGTACACTTTATTGATTTATAGTCTTACCTTATTTCATAGCTTAGGAAAAAGGGAGGATATTCCCCTAGCACTGCCCCTTCCAGCGAAGGCCCAGAGCACTGGTTGATGATAGAGGTCAACCATGCCCCAAAGGATAAAGGGGCATATTCCCTCTTTTAGACTTGCTCCGCCCGGGACTAAGGCCTTAAATTATACCCGAATGCATATCTGCTTCATTGATTTACCGGCCTAATGGAGTTTCGTATATAAGGGTACCCACCTGGCTGAAAATAACCCCGGATAGACAAAAACATACCATAAGCAACAGCAAAAAGCCCAGCCAAGCTGGGCTTCCCAATTATACAATATTAAATGGTCGGAGTGACTGGATTTGAACCAGCGGCCTCTACGTCCCCAACGTAGCGCTCATACCAAACTGAGCTACACCCCGACGCAAAGACTATTTTATAATAGATAAGCTTATTCGTCAAGGTTTCTTATAAATCCGTTTTATTATATCTTATCCAGTTCAAACTTCCGGTGCAGGGCTCTTACCGCTGTTTCCACGCAGTCCTTGTCAATCAGACAGGATACTTTGATTTCGGAAGTACTGATCATATGAATGTTTATACCCTCATCTGCCAGAGCTTCAAACATATCTGCGGCCACTCCCGGGTTAGTCTGCATACCGGCCCCTACTATGGATACCTTGGCTACATCATCCCCGTAAGACATTCCTGAGGCTCCTATTTCTTCTACCAGCTTGCCTATTGCTTCCACTGCCTTCTGAAGATCATCTCTGCCTATGGTGAAGGCAATATCATTGCGGCCATCGCGCATGGCTGCCTGTATTACCATGTCAACATTTATTCCCTCTTTGGCCAGGGCTTTAAACAAAGTCTTGGCAATCCCAGGCTGGTCAGGCACATCGAATATGGCAAAACGGGCGCAGTTTACATCGTGGGCAACTCCAGTGACCATTACTTCTTTTTCCATCTTATCCTCCTTGGTAATTATTGTTCCAGGATTATGATTGAAACTGCATCTGACTTCCACATCTATCTGGTGAGCCAGAGCTACTTCTACTGCCCGGGGCTGCATTACTACCGCACCCAGTACCGCCAGCTCCAGCATCTCATCATAAGAAATCCGGTTTAACTTACGAGCCTCTGGTACGATCCGGGGATCGGCGGTATAAACCCCATCCACATCGGTAAATATCATACAGCGATCAGCTTTTAGGCTGGCAGCTAAAGCTACTGCGGTGGTATCAGACCCTCCACGTCCCAGGGTGGTTATATCTCCCTGGGGGGATATCCCCTGAAAACCGGCAATGACTACGATATTGCCTGCTTCAATTTCCTTTTTGATACGACAGTTTTCAATTCCATTGATTTTGGCTTTGCTATGGGCTGAATCGCTTTTAATGCCGGCCTGCCATCCGGTCAGAGAAACAGCCGGACAGCCTAAATTGTTCAGGGTTAAAGCCAGGAGAGCTGCAGACTGTTGTTCGCCGGTTGCCAGCAACATATCCATCTCCCGGCCATTTAAAAACTCCCCGGTAGCCCCAGCCAATTGGATAAGGTCATCGGTAGTATCTCCCATGGCTGATACCACTACCACCACCTGCTGTCCCTTCATTTTCATATCCCGTACCCGGCAGGCTATATTCTTGATTTTTTCTATTGAAGCTACTGAACTTCCTCCAAATTTTGCTACTACTAATGACAAACTACTCACTCCCTGGATAATATCACATCTTCTGCTTAATAATAATGCACTCCCTGCATATCCGGCTTAAGGTATAAGACCTGGACCTTTACTCCTGCCTCACCAAAGGCTTCTGCCATAGCCTGGCCTACCACTGTTTCCTGCCCGGCCCTGGTAAAAGCCATTACCGATGGACCAGCTCCACTTAGTGCAGTCCCTAAGGCTCCTGCCGCCAGGGCCGACTTCAAAACCTGTTGAAAACCCGGAATGAACTGCTGGCGTAAAGGTTGAAAAACCATGTCCTGCATGGCCTTGTCTATATGGCTAAAATCTCCATTATACAGGCTAGCCAGTAAAAAACAGGCCCGCTGCAAATTTGATATAACCTCGGGCAGGGCGATACTGCTGGGCAGTACCGAACGGGACTGCTCGGTAGTCAGTATGAATTCTGGTACTGCTGCTACCACCTGCAGTTCTTGACCGGCTTGAACCCGCTGGTAAAAAACTTCTCCTTTATAAACCATGGCTACCGTCAGGCCGCCAGTCCGGCAGGGTACTACGTTATCTGCATGTCCTTCCATAGCCACCGCCCAGCGCAGCAATTCCTCTGAGGAAAAAGGGTCCCCGATCAGACGGTTGGCAGTAAACATACCTGCCACTATTGCTGCTGCACTGCTGCCCAGACCCTTGCCAATAGGGATATCATTATCAATTTCTATATATAAACCCGTAGGTTGATAAAGGGCTTTTTTAAAAACCAGGTTCATGGCTTTATAAATCAAGTTTTCCTGGGGGCTCTCCATTACCAATCTATCCCGCACCCCACTGAATACAATTTCTATCCCGCTACCCATCAATTCAGCTTCCACCTGCAGGTATAGGTTCAAGGCCATACCCAGGGTATCAAATCCTGGTCCCAGGTTAGCCGTTGTTGCTGGTGCTCTTACTCTGACCATCTTTTCTCCCCCATGATTACATTATATCCATACCTTCCAGGCGGATAACATTATCAATATTTCCTACAATATGCATACCCTTCAACACCGCCAGGGAGTCATTCAGATCCCGTTCTTCTACCTGGTGGGTGATCAAAATCAATTCTGCCATCTCACCACCATGGGTGGTCTGCAATACTGTGGCCAGGCTGACATTGTTACTGCCAAAGACCCCTGCGATACCCGCCAAAACCCCAGGCCGGTCTTTAACCGTCATTCGAATATAGAACTGGGTTTTTAACTGGCTTACATCCAGTATTGGTTTATCCTCATAGCATGTACAGCTGATCCGGCTGTTGGCCTTGTATACTATGTTTCTCCCAATATCTATAATATCTCCCACCACCGAACTGGCAGTGGGCAGTTTACCGGCTCCCCGACCGTAATGCATGATTTCACCCACTGCATCTCCGCGAACGAATACCGCATTGTAAACATCATTGACTGCGGCCAGGGGATGTTTATAGGGTAAAAAAGCCGGATGAACCCGGGCCTGAATGGATCCATCTTCTGCCTGTTTAGCTACTGCCAGCAGTTTTATTACGAAACCCAGTTCCCGGGCAAACTTAATATCACTGGGAGTTATTTTGCTGATACCTTCCACATATACATCATCCACCGTCACCCGGCTGTTGAACGCGATAGAGGCCAGGATAGCTATTTTTCGTCCCGCATCCAATCCATCTATATCAGCACTAGGATCAGCTTCTGCATAACCTAGTTCCTGGGCTTCTCTTAAGACATCTTCAAAAGAATGACCTTCTTCACTCATTTTGCTCAATATATAGTTGGTAGTACCGTTTAGTATCCCTATTACTTCCTGAATCCGATTGCCCGCCAAAGACTGCTTAAGAGGATAGATAATGGGTATCCCCCCGGCCACACTGGCTTCAAAATAGAAGTCCACCTTGTGGGCTTGGGCCATATCAAAAAGCTCTTTTCCCTTTTCGGCAATTAAATCCTTATTGGCTGTAACAACATGCTTCCCCTGCTCCATGGCCTTCATAATAAAAGTTAAAGCCGGTTCGATTCCACCGATCAATTCTACTACAATGTCTATTTCATCATCATATAATATATCATCAAAATTACTGCTCAGTTTGGATTCCTCGATTCCTAAAGCACGGCATTTATCCAGGTCCTGATCCACAACCCGGGTAAGTTCAATTAAATCTCCCATCCGCCTGGATATAGTTTCCAGGTTCTTATCCAGTAATTCAACAACTCCGGAACCTACAGTTCCACAGCCCAGTAACCCAACTTTGATCATGGTATCTCCTCCTGCATTAACTTTTTCCAACTACTTCTACTTCAAGTACCCCATCGAGTTCAGCCAAACTTCCCAATAGCTTTTCCACCGACACGGTCATCTCTTGAACGCTTATGGAGATGGTTAAATAAGCGACTCCATGCATGGGCAGGTTTTGGTTAATGGTTAAAATGTTGCCGTTCAGCTTGGCAATATGGTTTAATACCCCCGATAATATACCTGGCATATGTTTTAATTGTAAGGAAATATTAACGATTTCAAAATTTTCCGCATTAAATAGGGCGAAAACACCATCTTTATACTTATAAAAAGTACTTCTGGCAATGCCTACCCCATCAACCGCCTCTTGAATGTTCCGGGCTTCACCCCGGGCCAGCTTCTCTTTTGCTTCTGCAGTCTTCAAAATAGACTCCGGCAAAATATCTTCCCTAACCATGTAAAATCTCTTGTCCCTTCCAGGCATAAGATACCTCCGTCCGCTCCTGGCGGATCTTATTCTTTCACACTCGGACATTATACCACCATTCTCATGGCCTGGCAATGCATTTTATTGTGCTTTTTGCAAAAATCCATGCTTAATTAGCTGTGAAGGGCGTAGCATGCTGGAAAAGGTGCAAAAAGAAAAAAATCCTGCGTAGCTCAGCTTTGGCCAACGCAGGATCTGAAATAGTCCATAATTAAGGGAACTAGCTCAGTTGCTCCAATATTTCATCGGGTATGTTCATATTGGTATAGACCCGTTGTACATCATCATGATCTTCAAATAAATCAATCAGTTTGATTATCTTAGCTGCGGTTTCCACATCATTAATATCTACGGTATTTACCGGCATCATAATCAGGTCAGCCTCTTCAAAGCTGATACCTGCTCCTTCCAAGGCATCTTTTATTTCCATAAAATTGTCGGGGCTGGTTATTACTTCATAACTATCATCTTCATCTTTAAAATCATCAGCACCGGATTCCAGGGCCAGCATCATCAGCTCATCTTCATCCATATTCAAGTTTTCCTTATTGATGCTCAAAAAGCCTACCCGTTTGAACATCCAGTTAACACAGCCAGTCTCTCCCATATTTCCTTGATGTTTGGAGAAAAGATGCCTGATATCGGGTGCGGTGCGATTGCGATTATCAGTAGCAATTTCAAGCATAACCGCTACTCCCCCGGGAGCATATCCTTCATAAATTATCTCTTCCAGTGCTTCACTATCCAATTCTCCGGTTCCCTTTTTTATAGCCCGGCTAATATTTTCATTGGGCATATTAATAGCTTTGGCTTTTTGAATAGCCAATTTCAGCTTGGAATTGGCGTCCGGGTCTCCCCCACCCCCGGTTTTTACGGCAATAGTAATCTCCTTGGCTACTTTAGTAAATTCTTTACCCTTCTTTTCATCGGTGCGGGCTTTCTTATGTTTAATCGTCGACCATTTGGAATGTCCAGACATTTTAACAGCCTCCCTGTTATTAGATTAATCCCGGTAGGAATCTATTGGTCTCCTTCATATATTCTTCATATTCCTTCCCAAAATGCCGGAGTAAAAACTCTTCTTCAATCTTAATCCGATAAATTAAGGCGGGGATAGTGGTTAATACAATTATCAATAGTCCTCCCCAGGAACTAAAAATTAGAGGTATGGCTAGAAAGCTCAACAAATTACCCAGATATATGGGGTGGCGAATGCGGCTATAGATACCGCTTTTGACCAGGCGATGATCCTGGTATAAGGCTACCCGGTGGTTAAAGAATTTCCCGATATGCTTAAATCCCTGCCATCTTATGGGGCAGGATATTAAAAACAAAATAAATCCCCCTGCCACCACCCAGGGTTCCAAAAAATACATACGGGTATAGTGAGAACCAGCAAAATCTATGGCTGAGTATAAAAGGGCTATAAAAAAGGATAACTGCAGCCAAAGAAAAGTATGGCGGTCTTCATCTTCAATTACATATACGTCTGGAGCCTGGTAGATCATGGTCTCCGACAATAAGGTCCAGCTAAGAAAGACGGCAAAAAACAGGATAATAACCCCAAAATCAAAAGGTGGCAGCAATGCATAAGACCAATAAGCTATGTATACAAAGACCAAGAGGAAAATAAATATCCTTATCATAACTCTTCGCTGCCTGGCTTCCAAATCTATCCCTCCGCTGTTTTTATTCAAAGGTTCTGTTCCTGGGTATGCGGGCTATAACCGGCAGTCGCCGCTTATGTTCACTGGCCTTGATCATGGCTTCGATACGCTCCAGGTTTTTAATACCAACGCGCTCTCCTTCCAGGTAGCGATCAAGTTCCTGGTAGGTGATACCCATTTCCTCTTCATCGGTCTGGCCTTCCCATAGTCCTCCCGACGGAGCTTTATTTATTATGACCTGGGGTATCTGCAAATATCGGGCGATCTCATATACTTCGGTTTTAGTCAAATCCCCCAGTAATTGCAGGTCTACGGCACTATCCCCATGTTTGGTGGAATAGCCGACACAAATTTCGCTCTTGTTACTGGTGCCAACCACTAAATAGTTGCGAGCCTGGGCTGAATAGTAGAGAGCGATCATTCTCAAGCGAGGCTTCAAATTAGCCCGGAGCAAGCGCCCTGCTTTCCCCTCCAAACGTATATAAGATTCAAATTGGGTCACCAGGAGCTGGTAGGCGGTGTCTAGATCTACAATACGGTACGGTATACCGAATTCCTCGGCCAGCATTTGCCCGTGCAGCAGGTCTGAAACCTGGCTTTCGCAAGGTAAAATTAGTGCCATGCACTTGTCGCCAAAAGCTCTACGAACAATAACTGCTGCCACCGCAGAATCTACTCCTCCGCTCAAACCAAGAACTGCACCGGAAAAGCCCGCTTCTTTTACTTGCTGCCGGAGCCAGTCAACCAGGTAATTGACCTTAGCCTCAGCGTCCATCTCATAATCCCCCTTAATCAAACAATTCAGTTGACATGTATTTGTCTGCCCCATCCGCCGCAATGGCCAGTATTTTGGCCCCTTTACCCATTCGCCTGGCCACATTTAAGGCAGCATAGACAGCTGCTCCCGAAGAAATCCCCACCAGAACCGCGTCCTTGGCCGCCAATTCTCGACAGGTTTGTATAGCCATCTCACTCTCTACCGGAAAAATACTGTCAATCAATTCTAAATTCAACACCAAAGGGACAAATCCTGCCCCAATTCCTTGAATTTTGTGAGGTCCAGCCTTACCACCGCTCAAAACTGCTGATTCTGCCGGTTCAACCGCCACTATCTGCACCCCTGGTATTTTTTCTTTAAGGGTTTTGGCAATCCCGCTAATAGTGCCACCGCTTCCCACTCCGCAAACCAGGGCGTCAAGTTTCCCCTCCATCTGTTGATAGATTTCCCAGGCGGTTGATACCTGGTGACTTTCCGCATTGTCCGGGTTTTCAAATTGTCTGATGAGAAAGTACCTGCTATCCTCCCGGGCCATCTCTTCGGCTTTTCTCACCGCACCTGGCACCCCTTCTTCAGCCGGGGTTAATACCAGCTGAGCCCCATAAGCCCGTAAGATTTTTTTGCGTTCTTCACTCATATTTTCCGGCATCACGATTACCAGGGGATAAGACTTTACTGAGGCGGCCATGGCCAGACCAATCCCGGTATTGCCACTGGTAGCTTCCAGAAGGATTGAGTCCGGCTTAAGCTTTCCTTTCTGCTCTGCTTGCTCAATCATATACAGGCCCGGGCGATCCTTAATGCTGCCGCCGGGATTAAAGCCTTCCAGTTTCACATATACCTGGGCACCTCCGGTATCATGAGCGGAACTCAGTTTGATAACCGGAGTTTCTCCAATTAGCTCCAAAATATTATTAACTACTTTCATATTATTTCCTCCTGTTTATGGGTACTATTTCTATTTTACCCCAGGCGGCCATAGTATCCTCTTTTATGGCCAAAATTCCAGTAATGCCACTGATTTTTTGTGCCCATTCTATTGCTTTCATCAAATCGTCAGCCGTCTGGACCCGGTTAGCCGCCGCCGTAGCCACCGCATCACTGAGAGCGGCAGGAAAACCCTTTATAACCACTGCATCAGCCCGGCCAAAACTCAAACTGGGACCAACGGTGCCGGAAGAAGTGCATATTCCCAGGGGACTTTCCCCAGCCTCAACCCTAATTCCTATCTTATAGCTAAACCTGGAGGGGCCGGCAAAGACCGCAATGATCCGATTTGACTCTGAGCTAAGAAATATATCTCCGCCATTTTCCACTATCACTTCCCGGCAGCTTTTCAGCAATTGCTCCCCCAGCATTTCGGCAATGGCACCAGCTACAGCTGCCATGGGTCCTACCCCGGCCGCCCAGGCGGCTCCGTTCATACGCCGGGCAATTTCTGGAGCACCGGCTAATAGAGGAATTGGGACCAGTGAAGATTGAAATTCCGGCTGCCTTTTTATATAGTCTTCCAGATCCATTCTTAAGCGACGGAGAATCTTATAAGACCAGGATACCAGGCTATCGGTATAGCTCCCTTGATCTACTCCGATAGCCAGATCGCTTTCCCGGATATTTATTTTGTAATACTTGAGGTTGGCTCCTTCATGCAAGGAGCGATAATAGCGTTTAGAATAATCATACACTTCCCTCTTATCCATATAGAATCCTATACCGCCTCCCGAACGTCAAAATGAAGGGTTATAGCCCGGGTAGGACAACAGTCCAGGCACATGCCGCAAACTACACATTTGGAATTTTCAAACGATATCTCCATACTCTCCCGGTCCATAAACAGGGCTTCGGTGGGGCAGAAGGAGGCGCAGGCTCCACACTGTATACAAAGGGTTTCGTCCCACATCACAGTCTCGCTCAAAGGTTCACAGGATACCCCGAGACTGCTTAAATAACTAATTCCAGCCTCATAATTGTCCTTTTCTCCGGTTAGTTCCATCACCATCAATCCTTCCTTTTGCGGATTGATATTAGCTTTCAATATATTTACCACCAGATCATATTCTTTAACCAGCCGGTATATTATAGGCTGTTCTGATTGAGCTGCGGAAAAGTATAATACGATTCTGTTTTTCACTTTACTTACCTCCCATCCTGCTGGAATTAAAGACTATCCCATTTACCGGGCGCCTATCGGGTATGGATTTAAAATCAATATTAGCATCGGCTCCTGGCAGCATCTGTACCGGTCGGCTTATTTCAAATTTACCAGCGGCAATCCATTCTTTTAATATGCTGGCAATTTTCCGGGCTCTTGGATAACTGGATTGGGGGGTAGTAACTACCATTTTACCGTTAATGTTTATGCGGCCGCTTTTTAGTTCTTTGAAGTTGGCCAGGCCCAGATCAATGTTCTTTTTATAAGGATAGCCTTCAAAATAGTCCACTATGGGGCAATATATATCCTCATCTTTAACCGCCGTATAGTGTAGTATTTCTTCATCCAAAATCGGTATGGGTATTCCTATGCCTACTGCTATGGTAGCCCCATAACCGATATAGCTCAAGCCTACCAGCCAGTTGGGATCCATCTGCTTCAGATCACCAATAACGGAAAGAGTGCCGGCCGGAGTCTGGGGTACCCCATTCTCACCCCTTAAAACATTGGGATGATGCTGGGTCCCATTCCAGGATACGTAACCTATACCCCCGCCCAGGAATATCCGGGTACCGATGCCGATGGTCTTGTAATGGGGGTCATTTAACAAGGGACTCAACTGCCCGGAGGTGGAATAAGCCGCATTTCCCAGCCGGGGCCGCAAAATCCCCATATAGGTATAAAGGGGGCGATCACCCAGATTAACCGCGCAATTGTAATTCTGGTAGGCATTGCGAGGGTTAAACATAAAGGCCTCATTCACATCGTCCAGAGTAATTATAGTCTCCAGCTTGCGGTTGGGATAACAATCGGTCCCATAAGCTATAGCTTCCAATCTGATTTCTTTTCCCGCTACCAGATCCTGTATTACATGGCCACCTCCATAGCTAAAGCGTCCTGGATAAACCTTGTTTTCCGGGTCTGATTCCGGCAGCTGTGCTGCCCCTAAATAAGCATCAACTGCTGCAATGCCGGTATAGGCTTCTACTCCATTCAGCCATACCTTCTTCATTTTAATACGAGGATTGGAATGGCCAAAATTAATGAAAACTCCCGAAGAACACATAGGACCAAAGGTCCCGGTAGTGACTACGTCAATTTCCCGGGCTGCTTGAGCATATCCTTTTTCTTCCACAATATCTATTACTTCTTCGGCGGTTACTACTACTGCCTGTCCTTTTTTTATCTTCTCATTTATCTCTTCATAAGTTTTCGTGTATGACATTATAGTCCCCCTGACTTTCATATAAATTTAAAGCTTTGATCATAGCTCCTGCCTAAAGCGGGCTCCACGATCAATACAATTTTAATAAACTCTGGGCCACCAATACCGCCTGGCGGGCATCTTCTCCATAAGCATCAGCACCAATGCTATCGGCATATTCCTGGTTCAGAACTGCTCCCCCCACCATCACCCGGCAATTAAGGCCCCGAGCCTTGACTCCCTCAATAACCTCTTTCATCCTGGACATGGTGGTGGTCATTAAAGCGCTCAAGCCGATGATATCTGCCTTCTGCTCCTCTGCTGCCTGCAGAATGTCAGCCGCCTTTACATCTTTGCCCAGATCCAGCACTTTAAAGCCATAATTCTCCAATAAGACCGTTACTATATTTTTACCTATGTCATGGATGTCTCCTTCCACCGTAGCCATCACGATAACACCGCTGCTTTTCCCTTCTTCCTCCTTGAGATAAGGTTTAACAAAAGCAAAGGCCTTTTTCATGGTTTCGGCGGCCATCATCAATTGGGGCAAAAAATACTTCTTTTTATCGTATAATTGACCGGCTTCTTCAATACCGGGAATAAGATACTGGTTTATCAGCTGCAAAGGTTCCAGCTTTTCCTCCCTTAAGGCCTTATCCAATAGGGATTCAATACTATCACTATTCCCATTGAGAACGGCCTGTTGTATGAGAGGGCCTAGTCCTGACTGGCTGGGCACCACTTCAGCTTTTACCGTATCCATAGCCACATCAGCCCTTCCCTGGCTTATCAATTCCGGTATGTTGCACATCGAACATACCGGGTGTCTGGGCAGCCCGGTATCACTTGTACCTCCTGGTTTATAATCCTTATATTTTTCAATATACCCGCTGCAATTCTGGTCCCGGTTTAATAGCACCGCTGCAGCTCGGGTAATATCCATTACTTTTTCATCAAAGGGATTCATTATCGGCAAATCCAATCCAGCCCCCCAGGCCATGGCCAGGTAAGCTGAGGTCAAAATATCCCGGGCCGGCAGGCCGTGGGATACATTGCTGATTCCCAAAACTGTTCCCACCGGAAGTTCTTTTTTTATAAGTTGCAGGGCTTTCAGGGTTTCCATTACCTGACTCTGTTCAGCACTGGCGGTTTTAACCAGACCATCAATATATATATCTTCATCCCGCAAACCGTATTCACGAGCCTGGTTATAAATGCGGCGGGCAATTTCCAGCCGTCCTTCAGCCTTATCTGGAATCCCATTTTCATCCAAACAAAGACCCAAGACCGCAGCTCCGTATTTTTTAGCTAAAGGCAATATCCTGCTAAGCTGTTTTTCCTCTCCGCTGGTAGAATTTATTAGAGCCCGGCCCACAAAATTTTTCAAACCATTTTCTATTGCCTCGAAATTGACCGAATCAATGGACAGGGGAAGATCCACTGCCGTCTGTACCTGGATTACAGCCTTCTTCATGGCGGTTGCTTCATCAATTCCAGGTACCCCCATATTAATATCCAAAATAGGAGCCCCACTAAGGCACTGTTTGCGAGCTTCTTCTACCACCATCTGCATGCTGCCTTCTTTAATGTCCTGGGCCAGTTTTTTTCTGGCAGTGGGATTAATCCTTTCTCCAATAAAAGCCAGGGGGTAGTCTTCTCCTATTAAGGTGCAACGGCTGCGGGAAGCCAGCCCCCTTAATCCCTGCTTCTTCCGGCTCAGGGGAGGAATTCCTTGCAGGGCTCTGGCCATAGCCTGTATATGATCTGGAGTGGTTCCGCAACAACCCCCTATAATATTAGCCCCTGCCTCCCGGAGTTTAAGGGCATATTCCGCCATTTCTTCCGGGGCATCAGGGAATACCGTATGACCGTTAATCAATTGGGGCATGCCGGCATTGGGTTCCACTGAGAGAAAGGTCCTGGCATAACGGCCCATGGTCTCCATAACCGGCAGTAGTTCCCGGGCTCCTCCCGAACAATTGGCACCGATAGCCATAGGCTGCAAAGCCTCCAGGATAAGAAGAGCGGTAAGAGGGTCGGTTCCCATCATGGTCCTTCCACTATTTTCAAAAGTCATGTGAGCTATTATGGGCAAACGGGTATTTTGCCGGACTGCAATCAGGGCCGCCCTCATCTCTCCTATGTCGCTCATGGTTTCTATAGAAATAAGCTGAGCTCCAGCTTTTTCACAGGCTACCGCCTGCTCCCCAAAAACCTGATAAAGGAAATCGAAATCTGCATCTCCTAAAGGATGGAGCATTTTACCGGTTGGTCCAATAGAAGCAGCTACCAAAGCCTTATCCCGGGCTGCTTGCCGGGCTATTCTCACTGCTTCCGCGTTTATCTCCTGTACCTGGTCGGCCAGGCCGAATTCATTCAGTTTACAACGATTAGCTCCAAAGGTGTTGGTCTGAATAATATCGGCACCTGCTTGTACATACTGATAATGTATTTCTTCCAGTAGTCCAGGATTTTGGATTCCAAACCACTCTGGACAATCACCGGGTTGCATGCCTTGATTTTGCAAGATGGTTCCCATGGCTCCATCAAGTATTAGAATTCTATCTTTCAAGCGTGTAGCAATGTCATTAATCATTTCTATCCCTCCTGTTTACAGCCAACAATCTTGACCAAAATAAAAACCCTCATAAGAGAGGGTTTCATTTATTGGCCCTCTCTCATCTTTCAGGATAATCCTGCAGGAATTGGCACCTTACCTTAAGGGCGGTTGCCGGGCTTCATCGGGCCTTTCCCTCCACCTCTCTGGATAAGAGCATTCAACCATAACTATCTATTGGCTTATCTTATACTGCGGTCAGGAACACTTATTATGACTGGCTGCCTCCTTCTTCCTTTTCCCCATATCTTTCCTCAGTCTTGGGCTCAGGCTTTTGGGAGGCCGTTTCCTGGCCGGAATTCTTTATAGCTTCATTTTCCTTTTTTGCCGGGTTGGGCTCATCGAACCTCATCACTTCATTGATTTCCCTTTGCACCCCGCTGGTAGCCTTTTTAAATTCCCGGGTAGCTTTTCCTATGCCTTTGGCAACTTCCGGCAACTTTCCAGGTCCCACCACAATCAGTGCAATTAATAATATGAATATTAATTCCCAGGGGCCAATATTACCAATAAATCCAAACATAAGACTATCTCCCTTATCAGGCATTAGTTTATTTTAAGTCATTGCCTACTATTTCGCTATTTATTTTACTGGTATTTGTCCATATTAGCAATGTGATTTTTGCTACCTTATTAAATATTACATTTCATAGGATTAATTATCCTATAGCTCTGAAACGATATTTTTTCAGCTTTATTAACCCTTAATAATTATGCCATATAAGAAAAGGCCCATAAAGAAATAATAGTGATTTCTTATATGGACCTATCCCTTATTTTTTAGGACTGTGATTCTTATCAAGCCTTAAGCTTTAAACTCACCTCAGCTCGGTGGGTACAAAAGCGTCTATCAAGCCGATTACCAGTGCTGCCAGAAGGCTTCCCAGCAGAGATACGGACAAATAATCAGGAATGATAAACTGGGCTAGATAGATAACCACTGCAGCCGTAATAAAACCCACAATTCCACGGGATCGCGGGGAAATCCGATCACCAAAGGCCATTTCTATCAGGTAACCAATACCGGCAATTACCAGGGCTGCTATAAGAGCCCCTACAAAGCCTGATACCTTTATACCCGGAATCAAGTAGGCTACCAACATTAATACTATCGCTGATACTACGAAGCGGACAATTATTCCTATCCAGCTTCTATTCATATAAAAACCCCTTTCCTTTTTCGATAATATTATGTTTTTCCGACAATCTTATAATGCCAAAGATAGGAGCGAATTATACCAAGAAATGATTTCGGGAAAATCTAGTTTTGCCGGCCATCTTTTACATAAAAAGGGCTAAATTATGAAACATTATGGATTAAGGAAAAAGGAGGAGCCAGCAATGTTCGGATTCCTGAAGAAAAAGATGCGGGCGGCACAATTACAGCGGCTCAATGAAAGCAAACA
>JAAYNQ010000094.1 GCA_012520725.1 Syntrophomonadaceae bacterium
AATTAATAGAAATACGATTCAGACCAAAAACTAATAATGTAAAAAAGGAAGATCCGGCAGACTAATTCCTTAGCTGCTGGGGGGCAGGCAAAAAAACTCAGTTTAAAAGGGGTATGAATATGAGCGCAATCATCAAGGACATTGTTATACTGGGCTGCGGTCCGGCTGGACTGTCTGCCGCCATTAATGCCAAGATACGCAATAGAGACCTGCTGGTGTTGGGTACTGAAAACTGCAGTCCTCCCCTGCATAAGGCTCAGAGGATAGATAATTACCTGGGTTTTCATGGGGTAAAGGGTGGGGAACTGCTGGACCATTTTTTGGAACATAGCCAGGCTATGGCAGTGAAAATTCACCATTCCAAGGTAGAATTGGTCCATATTAATGAAGATGGAACCTTTAACCTGTTGACCGGAGGAGAGATTCTGAGCAGCAAAGCAATAATCCTGGCTACCGGCATACCTTATAAAGCCACTTTACCTCAGGAGGACAGCTACTTGGGTAAAGGCCTGGGTTATTGCGCAACTTGTGATGGCCCCTTGTACAGGGATCGGGTGGTGATTATCATTTCCCACAATCAGGAAGGGGAAGCAGAGGCCAATTATATGGCCCAGATCTGCCGTCAGGTATATTACCTGCCTTTATATCGAGGCCTAGGGCAACTTGATGGCCGGATAAAGCTGGTCAAAGATGCCCCAGCCAGGATAATAGGTAACGGGCAGGTGCAGGGATTAGAGCTCAAAGGAGGAGAATCAATAGAAGCCGAAGGCTTATTTGTGTTAGGAGGGGAAACAGCTCCTGATCGGCTCATTCCTGGCTTGGAGATAGTTGAGAATCATATCCAGGTTGATCGGCAGCAAAGAACCAGCATTCCCGGGGTATATGCAGCAGGTGATTGTACTGGCAAACCCTACCAGGTGGCGAAAGCGATAGGGGAGGGGCAGGTAGCTGGGCTGAATGCCAGCAATTATGTTGCTGCTCGGGCTTAAAAAACCAGGCCCTGGGAGGCCTGGTTTTTAGTGGTGTTCTTATACCTCAATATGAGTATCGGAATAGCCGTTTTCCTGCTCACCCTCAGGCTGTTCATCCTCCCAGTATTGCTGACCTATTTTATTCTTTTGGCTCAACAATACTTCCTCGTCACTTAAGTAGCTGGAGGGTTCAAAATCTCCGGGTTGATGTTGATCCTGCTGGGTTAGCTTCTCATCCTGCTTGGCTTCTTCTCTGTTTTCTGGATTTGCTTTGTTTATTAGGCCGAATTCATAGAAAAAGTTTTCGATTGAGGCGAACAAATCATTGACAAAACCATTTCCTTTTTTCCCTTTGGCTTCCTTCTGGGATATATCCTCTGGTCTTTCGCCTCCATACTCAACATCTTTGGGCATAGTCATAATAGACACCTCCTTGGGAATAGTATTTCACCCATAAGTCAAAATATAAAAAAAAATGCAATTGCTATTATTTACCCTGGAAATGAAATAGAAGGGACGCATTTACTTGGTCTATTGAGGCTAAAGTTCTTTAATATATTTATCCCAACACGATGTTGACTAAAAACCAAGTCGATGCTATAATTAACTTCGTTGCGGAGCCGTGGTGGAGCGGTTACCATGCCGGCCTGTCAAGCCGGAGGTCGTGGGTTCAAATCCCATCGGCTTCGCCATAAGCCTCGGTAGCTCAGTCGGTAGAGCAGCGGACTGAAAATCCGCGTGTCGGTGGTTCGATTCCGCCCCGAGGCACCATTGAATAAGCGGAAGTGGCTCAGTGGTAGAGCATCGCCTTGCCAAGGCGAGGGTCGAGAGTTCGAATCTCTTCTTCCGCTCCATTTTAACTAATAAAGCGTTACTCGAAGTAACGCTTTTACTTTGAAAACCATGTAAAACACTTTTCCTTGCAATAAAAGGCGAAAGTTGTTATAATAATTTGTGCGCGAAAGCGCCGAATTACATGGGCGGATGGCGAAGAGGCTAACGCTGTGGTCTGCAAAATCACCATGCGCCGGTTCGAATCCGGCTCCGCCCTCCATATATGCTTATACTCATGCCCGGGTGGCGGAATAGGCAGACGCACGGGACTTAAAATCCCGCGACCTTTACCGGTCGTGCCGGTTCGACCCCGGCCTCGGGCACCAAAATCTAGTATCAAGCATAGGATTTACCGAAGGTTTAAGGCCTTCGGTATTTTTCTTGTGCGCCCGGCATGGGCGTAGTCTAATGGGTGAAAGTCCCTAGTGCGGGTTGATAGTGCCAAGCACATAGCCAAGGGCAAGGGTGTCCATCGCGAGGTGGAATCTGAAGGAAGCCGGAGGCAAACTTCTGGTCTGACGAACAGAAATCCTTCCGGATAGTTTTGGGCTTCAGTTTGTCTTGCAACCTTACTACACCAGTGGAAAATGCTCAGTCAATTAGAGATATTAGAGCCTTGCCAATTATAATATATGCAGAGGTGAATAATATGTTAGGAGCAATTGTCGGCGACATTGTAGGGTCGCGGTTTGAATTCAACAATCATCGAAGCAAGGAGTTTAAGCTCTTCGATCAAGCTTGTTCTATTACTGATGATAGCATTATGACCCTTGCCGTGGCCCAGGCCCTAATGGAAACCGAGAAAAGCATGGAGCCAAAAAGGGCATACCGTTTTACAGACGACTACCACCGTTTGCTTGGTCAACTTACAGTCAAGTGTATGCAGGAAATAGGTCGCAAGTATCCCAATTGCGGTTATGGTAGCAGGTTTGCCTGCTGGATGTTTAGTGATAAGCCTAAACCCTATAACAGTTTTGGCAATGGGGCTGCTATGCGGATCAGCCCGGCCGCCTTGGCAGCACGGAGTGAATCCGAAGCGACCAGGCTTTCTGCCACCATAACTGCGGTCACCCACAACCACCCGGAAGGTATAAAAGGCGCGGAAGCCACAGTGCTAGCTATTTATATGGCCGGTCATGGCTGCTCAAAAGAGGAGATTAGGGATAGAATTTCCAAGGACTACTACCCCCTTGATTTTTCCATTGAGCAGATACGCCCCACGTACCAATTCAATGCAATCTGTCAGGAAAGCGTGCCTCAGGCCATCACCGCCTTCCTGGAGTCAGCATCCTTTGAAGATGCTATTCGTACCGCCATATCCTTGGGTGGGGACAGCGATACCATTGGTGCTATAACTGGGTCAATTGCCGAAGCCTACTACGGGGTACCTGAGGAAATAGGCCATAAAGCCTTGAGTTATTTAGATCCGGAACTGCGTTCGGTATATGATCAATGGGTAGAGTTTACAGGCCGGGATGGATTCGGGATTTGAGCTATGACGGAACCGTGCGGCAAAACGTTCCGGTACATATTTGCTAGTTAGAACCCCTGTAAATTAGGGTTAAGACAGTTGGTGTGAATTGATTACTATTTACAAGTATAATGAAGAAGCCAGTGATACCGATCGGATTATGGGTAGATCTTGTTTTACTCTAGCTTGGCCCAGGGAAGCCAGCCTGTATCCTCCAGGCCAGGCTATCATGCCGGTATTTCAGGCATGATAGCCGTCCGGAAGGGGCAGTTATGCCTGCACCATAACTGCAAGTGGTAAAGGAATTGAATTGACCTTGATTTTTCGTAGTACGTTCGCCCAAAAACCTTTTGAGTATGCTGTAGGATACAGCCTCCAGGAATTTTTCCATAAAAAGCCTGTTTGATAACGTGTTATTTTCTTCACAAGCATTGAGACATTTTCCTTAAGCTACAAAAACTCCTTTCAATCCTATTCCAATATTCTGTTCCCCGGGCTTTGAGATCTAAAGCGTGTTGAATTGTGTTTACTGGTTTATTTTTCAGGTTATCCCTGCAGTATGAAACAACTTATTTTACTGGTCTTTAAGCTCATTAAGCCTGAATCCTTTTATGCCCGGTCCAAGTCGGATTATTGGGTTTCTATTATGGCCAACACCCTCCGGGGGGCCCCTGTATTAGCGGTCGTACAAAGGACCATAATTCCCCTGGTATTATCGGCTCTAATTGTAAAGGTCAACACGCTATCAGCAAAAACACTTGAAGTTTTTATTACTATTGTTTTCCGTTCACACTATTATAGGTTTTAATACAAATCGCTTAATAATGGATTTTGCTTGATGGAAATAATCAAAGACTCTTACCCTATCATCCCTGAAGACCAACCGGCCTACCCCTAATTGAACCTTTCATTCCTGATTTTTAGCTTTTTCGGCCAGGTACCGGGCAAAGTTCAATAGTTCCTTTTTGCCTTCGTCCGGCAAGGATAAAAATAATTCGGTAATAGTATTTGTTTCTTGTACATAGCGGTTATCAGTGAATCCAATCAGATAGCTAAAGCCTACATTCAAAGCTTCGGCTATGGCAGTAGCGTGGATCAGTTTAGGGGGATGACTGGCTGCCTCATACTTGGATATAGTTGCCTTGGATAGACCTGCCATCCTACCTACATCTTCCTGGGAAAACCCCCTTTCCTCTCTTATTTCCTTTAACCGTTGGGCGAACACTTCTCGTATTTGTTTTGCGTCTGTGTTTGTGTTTATTATAACCACCCTCTTAAGTATTCTAATAATTGTATAACATAAATTAACGAAATGCGCAAGAAATAATGTTTTTTGTTAACAAAAGTTATTGACAAAGGCTTTGCTATCTGTTAACTTTATATTACCGGAGTTGCAAAAAGTTAACGGGTGGAGGGGGTATAATGACGACGTTTTCCATAGCGCGTAATATTCGGGCTGAAAGAGTCAGATGCGGACTTACTCAGCTTGAAATGGCCCGGAAATTAGGATTATCAGCGACGGGATACAACCACAAGGAAAATGGCAAAAGACAATTTACCCTGGAAGAGTTCGTGACAATATGCAAGATATTGGAAACCGACCCAGAAACTTTGATCAGAAAGTCCCGATAGAGGGCTTTTTTGCGCCTTCTGGTTTCGAAAAGTTAACAAAATCAGTTTCAAAATGTGAGTTGAACCTTAGTAGTGAGCCGTTATGTTGCATAAGAGGTCTGAGGGGAGGGGAACAACTTGAAAGGGTTATTAGTTGCACTCGCCATTTCCATTTCCTTAATAGGTGGTTTGCTAAGCACCTTATACGTTTTCACCAGAATATACCTTCAAGCATAGCAGCAGCTTTAAGCATTACTGGGTGCCGCCGGGGAAGGTAATGAGAATCGTAAATGAGAGGAGGCTTAAAAATGACTGAATTACAAGAGATGTTTTTATTCTGTACTTTCATTTATTATTTATTCAAAGGTTCATTATTTGTAGTATTGTATGTAGCGTTGGTGATTGTGGAAAAACATGCGCGTCAGCGGCAGGAACAAATAAGAAAGATCTTACGGGAAAAAAGGGCAGAAGAGCAGGAAAGATGGAAAGTTGCTTATGCTTTACTGGAAAAACAAAAAGATACTCCTACTCCCGAGCCCTTACCATTATCTCAACTAGTCAATAATCCCAATTCATTTACAGCCTATTCCAATTGGAAAGTCGCTTAGATGAAAGACCCCATTACAGTTCCAAAAACATTGGATTAGCCACTGCAACTCTGGTTAGTAAAAGAACCGGCTTTCAGGAGCCTGGCTCAGTAATAAGAGAGTATCCAGCCTATCTTCATTAATTACCCAGCATAGTATGCTTATACAGCATACTACAGTCAGTGCAAAAACTGAGTTAAACCCCGGAATTGTATAGTAAAATCAAATATTTGCCCCAGGTTTTACCGAAGGTTCAGCTTTCGGTATTTATCTTTTTCTGGGGTGGTGATAAAAGCTTCAGGAAAAAGGACTTAGTCCTAAAAATA
>JAAYNQ010000095.1 GCA_012520725.1 Syntrophomonadaceae bacterium
AATGATCCCCTTGGTTATTTCTTCCCGGATCTGTCTAATCATCACTTCCGTGTTGGCTTTCATTCGTTCTGGCCAGGTGATGCGGTCATAAGGGTTTAAGATGGCCGCTTTTACCGCTTCTGGCCTCAAAAGATCAAAGGACAGTGACAACTTGGCTCCGGTTTCTAAGGTCCAGGCTGTCCGGTAATAGCTCTCGGAAAAAACATCCGTTATTGCTTTTTCAGTTGATTTGTTGACACTTTTATAAAGCCTGCTAACTTCCGATACTATGGCTTTTTCCAGATTATCCAGGCGTTTGTATTTCATCATTTCAGCCATTAATAATATTCCTGCAGCTGTGGCGTACTTCTCATAGGCCAGACCTACCTCGCCCCGGATCTCTTTGAGGCTTTCCCGGTAAGCCTGCAATACTTCCTTCTCGGACTGCTCCTGTTGCTGTTCTATTGCTTTTTCAGACTCCTTAAAATTATCCTCTGTGGTCATAATTCTCCCTCCCACTTCGACTGATTGCAGTAAGATTACAGTACCTATAAATAAGCCCTTGATAATTCAGGGTATGCGGCTCACTCTCTGATAAATAGTCCCAAGGTCTTAATGCTTGCATGGGGTTGTTTTTGTTAATCAACATCATCGATAATAGTTACCGTAATATCAACATCACCCACTAAACTGTCTCTCCACATTCCCAGGTGCTTACCTACCAATTCTAAAGCATGTAGCTTATTATAAAACCTCACTTCACGTTCTATGACTTTGCCCTTAGGCGCATAAATAGTCTTGACCTTAACGCTGGCAATAGCTGCTACATCGTCCCTATTAGCCTCACCGTACACGGTTGCATCATTGAGGTTAATAACATCAAGAGGATTAACGAAGGCCAGCCTGGCCAGTTCCAGAATGACCCTATCCTGATTAATGCCTGTCCGTCTTGATCTGTCCGCTATGGCCTTATCTATAGCTTTCCGAATGTAAGGTTTTGTTAGGTTTTCGGCGGCTATCTGTCTTGCCGTATTGGGGTTGTATCCTGCTCGGATTGCAGCTTGAGTACCGTTCAAGTCAATCAGGTACTCCTCTATAAATAGTTGTTGTTTTTGGCTTAGCTTCATGCTCCTCCACCTATCCTCTAATTTATTGGCAACCATAAGGCAATTTTCATCTTGCATGGGGTTTGTTTTTGAAACTGCTCTTACCTATTGCCCGCCATGGGTAATAGGGTTATAGGGCTACTCATGGCAGCCCCTGTCATTCCTTACCTAATAAGTTCAAAGAGTTCATTCTTTCTGCTGATCTTAGCCTCCAAGCTCATATCTGGCATTTGAACACCATGCTTTGCAAATTCCTTTGGTAGTTCAATGGTTATACCTTCATCTGTGCCTAAACCCGGATAAATATAGTCGTCATGGTTTGAAGATGAGACTACACTAAGGGCTTTCGCTTCTTTTTCAAGTGCTCGATACTCCTTGTCATTTAACCAGGGCTCCTTAATATTGCGATCAATAAGAGCAGCTTTTAACTGGATAGCTAATTGAGACTTTTGCATAATAGCAAAAATCACGTTCTTTGAAACTACAATATGGTATTAGAGCATAAAAACCAGTTGAATTTTGGTTAATTA
>JAAYNQ010000096.1 GCA_012520725.1 Syntrophomonadaceae bacterium
AAGATGGGTTTGAGGACCACTTTTATACGGCCTACGTACTCTTTTTGAGTCCTCTCATCAATTTTCTCAATAGGTCCTACTATTTGTGCGTCAATAACCTTTCCCGCTACTTGTTTTCTGGGTATTTGTCCTCGTGTAACGGCAGCTTCTGGAGTGTAGGGCATTTTCAGACGTTTTACTGAATTCGGGGTCCCTTTTAATTGCTGGGGATCCCAGATTAGATCCACCTCTGACATGACGATGGGGAGTTCGATCTCTACACTTTCCAAAGAAATGTGAATAGCAGGTATCTCGGGATTAACCCCCCGCGTCTCATCTATAAAGGAAAGACTTTTTTGTACTTCATGCTGAAGCAATACCAGTAAGTCATGAATTTCCATATTACGCCTCTATGGCAGGGAAGGTCTCGGTTCTGAAATTGATCCTGACCTCCCCTAGAATGTCCACATTTACATTAGTAGCTGAGGTGGATTTCTCATTTACTACATTAACGCTGAGCTTTCTGCTGGAATAACCACCAGATAGTCCTATTCCCAATGACGCACCGAATATTTTCCCCACCAGGCCGGTGCCACTGCCGGACAATCCTCCGCCAACTCCCCACCCGGATGAGTTATTACTATATTGGTTGGAGGTTTTGCTGTAGTCATCGGAAGCATCTATATGAAAGGTCAGCTTGGTTCGAATTTCTCCATTGGTAACCACTACTTTTTGCATTCCTATTTTCAAGATGGTCTTCAATAAGTCGTAGGAATGCTCGGTGCTTTTCTTCAGCTTTTCCAGCACTATTTTGACCAGGTTCTCATGGGTGATTTCCTTGGAAGTGCCGCTGACTGTGATATAATCATCAATACCTTTGTTTTGTTCATCTTCTTGAACACTTATGCCTGCCAGATGTTCGCGCAGGGCGGTAGCCTGATCGTCGGTCAAGGTGTAAGTATCCTGTTTTTTAAATCCCAGTACCTCTGTTATGTAGTTTTCTGCTTTTTCTTGCTTTTCTGTTTCATCCGGCCCCAAGACTTCATCCTGATACTCCTCCAATGACTTGGATACCTTGGTGACCAGTTCTGCGTAAGCCTCCAACTGTTCCATGGAAGCGTTGACTATTACTTCATATACACCCTTTACCAGGTCGACCGTAAAGTCTACAAATCCTATCTTCTCCAGCTGAGAAGCAGCAGCTAATGCTCTTGAACCTGAATTTGCATCTGCCATGCTAATCCCTCCCCTTGATTATTATCGTGAACCATAAGCTGTATTAATTATACATTTTTTTGAATAATTAAGCACACAGTTTTTGACTATTCAGGAATTAGGTCCTACTTATTTTGTTATTTCATGTTATTATTAGGAAGCCAATATCTGTCCTGGGCATTCCTCAGCTGCAGCTTTAATATAAACCAAGGCTCACTAAACGCCCAGAAAGTGAATATACTTCTGCTCTTCCGCTAGAAATGAATTGCATTCTTTATTTTCCGCGATTGTTTATCAGTGTTGGAATTCAGATTTACTTGGATGTCGTACGGTGGTAAGTTGTAGCAAGGAAGTTGAACCCCGTATTATAGGCAAGGAAACCAGAATGAAACCCTATCTTCCCAGCAGGGAAATCTTAAAAAATCTATCTCCCCTTGAACTGGGCTGGGCGTTTTTCCAAAAAAGCACTGGCAGCCTCATCCTTGTCTTCCGAACCTAAAGAGTAAATAGATTGTACCTGCTCGAAAAGCATACCTGCGTAAGTACTGCTTTCCATGGCCAGATTGACCGCTTTTTTAGCAAATCTAACTGCCATAGGGGGATGCCCGGCAATTTTTCCGGCTAAATTCAGGGCCCGGTTCAATAGATTCTCAGCTTCCACCACTTCATCAACTACTCCTATACGAAGGGCCTCCTGCGCGTCAAAATTTTCACAAGCCAAGAGCAACCTTTTGGCCTGACTGGGACCAATTAATCGGGGCAGGCGCTGACTTCCACCCATATCTGGAGAAAGGCCAAAACTGACCTCCGGCGTGGCAAACTTGGCATTGGCGGCAGCAATACGGATATCACAGGCCAGGGCAAATTCAAGTCCTGCTCCTATACAGGCCCCATTGATAGCAGCAATGATGGGTTGGCTCAGGTTGGCCCAACGGAACAGGTAATGTTGAATATTCGGTACATTGCTTAGAGACCATTGGGAACTGGTTTCTTTTAACAATGCGATATCAATACCGGCACTAAAGTTTTTGCCCTCACCGGTCAGGACCACGCATAAGATTTCATGATCCTGCTCAATTCGCTTGCTGATTAGCTCCAATTCTTCAAACATC
>JAAYNQ010000097.1 GCA_012520725.1 Syntrophomonadaceae bacterium
AGAGTGGGTATCCGGGTTTAAGGCAGCATATATCAGCCTCAGCCACCCCGGTTCAAAATCCTGTCCCTCATCAATCAATATAGCATCATATTGCGGGCAGGGCGCATCGTGATTCTTGATCTGGGTCAGCAAATCCTCTATCAAAGCGTCATCCCTCATGCCCCAGGTCCGATAAGCCCAGTTGTGGAAATTGTCCACCTCGATGGGGGTTTTAGTGTGAATATCTATGTCCTCTATCATCTGGTTTATGGACTGGGCCAGTGAAACATTGTAGCACAGCACCAGAATGCGCCAATCCGGATTGAGCTGAGCCAGGTATTTGGCGCGGCAGGCCAAGACCAGGGTCTTACCGCTACCAGCAACACCGCGCAACAGGCGGTGCTTATCACCAATGGCTTTGGCCAAATTCTCCTGATGCAGGTCCATTACCTTCACATCACGCAACGAAAAAAGAACTTGTTCCTCATACACCTGCGGCTCGGCTACCCGGGTAGCGCCAATGCGCACTTCCGGGAACAGGTGGTAGCGGATGAGGCTGATTTGTTCGTTATTCAGGATTTCACGGGAGGCGAATTTGATGGGAAACATGTTCTGGATTTTAGACAACAGTTCATCAGCTAAAAAGGAGGGATTATCGGTATCAATATCATCCCGGGTCAAGCACAACTCGGGTGGAATAATACCGTAAAGCTGGGTTTCGACCATGTCCTTCTGGGTAAGCCGGGTAAACACCGCGCCATAGCCGTAGGGAAACCTCAAGTTGCCCTGATACGGACCTTCATGGACAATCAACTGGCTGTCCTGCTTCAGCAAGTTACATAATTCCAGGGCATATTTTCTAGCCTGCATCAAGGGGCTGACATGCTTAACTATATTGCCATTGATCTGCAGCACCCATTCATCTTTATTCGCCGCTAACAGAGCGGGCTTGTTATAGTCCTTGACTTCCAGCACCACAAAACCTAGATCAGGGCCTATAATTACGAAATCCGGTCGCCGGTTCTTGATAAAAGGCTCATGGTAAACTATGTAGTCTTCCGGCAACTGCCTAAGTGCTGCTGCGACCAGCATTTCTCCTCTAGTAGCAGTTCTATAGGTCTCTGGAACCATCTGCGCCATAGTCTATCTCCTCCCCCAATACAGCGTGTTAGACTAGTATTCCGATTCTGCCTCAAACCTTGTTCAAAATCAGTTAAACCATACCAGGCTGGCTTACATATTCAAATAATACAGTTAAACAACTATGTTAACCCGTCTTATATTCATCAAGTTTTCAAGACTCCTTGGATTTCGCTGCTGCTATTTCTTCAAGATGATCCAACAGAAACTGCTTGCCCATATCATTGAAGCAGACCATATCATACTCAACACCGTTATAATTTTTTCTTACCGTCTCTATTCCGTAGTTCTTGGAATTATCATTAACGATGGTGCGTTTCTTGCCATCTTCGAGGCTTTCCTCGCTTAAAATCCCCATCTTCTTCAATTGTCTATTAATTTCCACTCCGCTTATCTTTCTGCTTCTGCTCAGGTCGATAACATTATTAACACATCTGGCAAACGCATTTACTCCGATTAAGCCCTCTGGTAACTCAATGCGCTCTTTTTCCTCAGCAGTGATACTGAATTCCATTTTTCCTCTGTTCGTTAATCCTCCTTTGACCACTTCATCCAGAACATTTTGCACGAAAAACAGGAACCTTATCATGCGGGGATCATGGAGAAAACACTCTTCAGTTAATTTCTCGCCCGTAACCGGATTTTCCCCATTGGCCATTTTATGGAGGATTCTAATAGCTTGCTTAATCTTCTCCTTGTCAGTATGCATGGTCACACCAACCCTTTTTTGATTACTTATACTACAAATTTCTAGTCATATCTTACAAATTCCTTCATAAATAAGAAATATCTTCCTATGTGGAAGATATCCTTCACCTTTCCAATTACTTCTTATATCTGTTAATTCATGGCGTGGCACAATGCCTTTTCTAGTTATAATTATTTTAGGGAGTGACTAAATAATTGAGTATTTCCAAGAACCTTAAGCTAAACTTCCATTAAAAGCCATGGCAATCTGCCATGGCTTTAGGCCTTTCATGTACAATGTATCCTTCCTTTGACTTGATAGGGCGAAAGCCTTGGGTACTTTAGTCTTCTTGCTTCCCTGAATACAGGACATAAAAGTAGAAAGGCCGTTCGATGCCGAAAACCCTGGCATGTTCACTTGGAATAATGGTTTCCATCATAACAAATTGTGACTCCTGTAATCCTGCTTCAAGTAAGAGCTCCTTAAAGGAACCGGGAGAGCAGCCAAAAAATACGTAATTTGCCATCAGGTTTTTAGCCTGTTGGTAATCGTGTTGTATAGCCGCAATGATTTCCTCCCGGCTTTTTGACTTCAGCCGTCCGGCCAGGTGGGGCTTTAGATGCAAATCCCAAAATAGAGTGCGAGGCGACACTGGCAGGGACACTAAGCGGTTGCCCAGCATCAGGCCCAGTAGAAGAAGTGCGGTACGGGTGGAGAATTGTAGTTTAAACAGTTTGAATCCAGCCCGGCGATTAATGGAAACATTGATAAACAGCCAGCTTAAAACAGCTGCAGCCATCAACAGGACAGCCAGTCCATACACCTTCATAAAGCTTACTTTAAATAACAGACAAGGATATATAACTGCGGCCAGACTTACTACGATCAATTGGAAGGCTCCGAATATTATTAATACTGCCGGCAGGGTGCCGTATAGATTAACCAGTTGCCAAAAAAACGGGGTAATGGTCCCTACAAGAGCAGGGATTAACCTGAAAAAATCCAAGTATATTAAGCCCCTGGTGAGATGTCTCCCTATTAGTTTCATATTCGTCTCCCCCCTCTGTTTCCCGTTGAAGCTCTTTTTTGGACTTTTTCAAAGATCTGACTCATACGTCCCCCCAATAAGGCCTTGACCAAAGCTATGGTGTTCTTCCTGTTATGCCAGTTTAAATCCGGCTTTAGCATAAACGTGGCGTACTTTCACAAGTATACTTTCAGCTCATAAAACCAGCTTCTGCCAAGCTGCATGTCTGGGATAATCACCGCTCTATTGTCAGCACCCCCGATTCCCCTTATTTCCTATTCATTGAATTGTCTTTGAAAAAAGAAGTCACGGTCCTTAATAAGCAAGAAAATTGTTAGAACCAGAAGAAGCACGGTTTGTATGATTTTACTGTCTGGATGGGTTGAGAAAATCTCATTGAAAAATCCTGCTGATATATGAAACACAATGACTACCAGGATATTTCGATTGGTTTTGTAGTAAAGCCAGTTCATTAAGAGGACATAAGGGATAAGACTAACTCCAAAATTCAAGGAATGTATCAGTCCCTCCTCGGCTAAATTGGCTTGATAATAATCCTTAATGAATGACAAAGGGAGATGCCAGAATGCAAAAAATATCGCAAATATTAATGAGGCCTTGAAAAGACTAAAACGCTGCCGCAAGCAATCGGTACCGTAAGTGTGCCAAGCCAACTCTTCCAGGATGGGAGCCAGGAAAAGCATAAACCAGGCCGGGAATAGGCCGGCAGTAAAAGAGAACCCATGGGATAGGTTAAATTGTTCCGCACTATATCCGAACAGCAGCGAAATCCCTTGGGCTAAAAGGATACTTGCCAACATAAGAAAAAATGTGGCCAAAAGGTAAATGGGTTTAATCTTCTTAAAGGTAAACAGCCTGTTAAACAGGTCACTACGCAATTCAGGGTCCGGCAGCATCATTGAAAACGCTATTACCATGGGGCTTACCAAACCTATAATGCCAAGCAAACTTGCGATGCTTATGTAAATGCTACTGCTGGGTGTAAGATGACTTAAATAAGCCGCCACAAACCAACAGATCCATGGAATTATGATGGACAAACTGTAAAAGCGAAATGGGTGCTGGTATTTATCAATGATCATATACATATCTCCCTCCAGGTTTTATTAATATAAAACAAAATTTTCTTTCTAATAATCGCAAGGATTATAATTATTCCATTGAAACAATAAATCACGGCACAGGTCTTTTAATATGGAACCTGTAGCCGTGATTCAGATTCAACAAAAAAGCACCGCCTCTTTTATCTTTTTACTTATCGAATCATATTACATTTTATGGTTATTTCCGTAAAATCTTATCCATGGCTTTCCCCTTTGCTAACTCATCGATCAGCTTATCCAAATAGCGGATTTCCTTCATAATGGGTTCTTCGATATCTTCCACTCGCACACCACAGACTACACCTTTTATCAAAGCCCGTGAAGGGTTCAGCTGAGGAGCTTCCATGAAGAAGGTCTCAAAATCTGCCTGTTTTTCCAGTTGTGCCTCTAAAGCTTCCTGGCTATATCCTGTCAACCAGCGTATGATTTCATCAACCTCTGCTTTCGTACGCCCCTTTTTCTCCGCTTTGGCAATATAGTGAGGATAGACACTTGCAACGCTCATTGTATAGATACGATGTTTTGCCATTATATTCCCCCGTTAAAATGATTTTCCTCATTGTATCTCTAAAAATAATCAGTTTCAAACACTTTTGACCCTTGGTATTGTCATGGGTTCAATCACAAAACCGTAGTTAAAAGTTGATGAAATGTCAAATTAAGGTAAACGACAATATAGTAAGCCCATGAAAAGGACCGGCGGCAAGTTATATTTGTCGTCGGCCCCATTTATGCTTTTACCACTATTAAACTGGCTTCATTTCGGCTAATGTACCTAAAAACAAACCCTACATAAATGATTAAGAAATTAAGATATTGTCTGCCTCACGGGCTGACTACTATTCTTATTTCTGTCAGCCGCCCCCCTGACTGTCTTTGCTGATGGACAAGACCCTCAGCACCGGCCCGCTCATGTACTGAGTCATCCCCGGCACCGGTAGTGCGGTGACCTGAACCTCCTGCTCAACTAAACTCGCCATTTGACGTTCCAACTCCGCACTTGCGGGAAGGAGCACATAGCTGGTGTTTTTCTCCGTACAATTGGTCAAGGCAAAATGCCTGCCTTCCAGTTCGCTGATTATTAAGTTTCCTTTTTTCACAGAGATAGCAGTCAATAAACCCATCCTTTCCATCACCCGGAAGGCGACTACAGTAGCCTGGGCTCTGGTAGTCCTTCCTTTAGGTTGGAAGTCTACTTGGTTGATTCCTTGCATCAACCCCATTTGCCAAGCCAGGGTTACCTCGTCTGCCGCCCAAGAAGATATTTGCTTTCCATCCTTAAAGGGCAGTGGTCCGGCATCTCCCAAGGGATACTGTCTTTGAATATTCAGCGTCCTGATGATCATCACTGCCATTTCCTCCCGGGTAACCAGATCATCGGGGCGGAACAGCCCTTCGTTGCCCTGCACCAACCCCAGACGGGCCGCTGTTTCTACCACGGAACGATACCAGGCGTCCGGCCCCACATCCTTAAAAGGAGCAATAGGGGAAGCTTCGATTTTAATGCCCTGCAGAGGGTCGCTGGCTATCATCTTCACCAGCAGCTTGGACAGTTCAGCCCGGGTAATAGGCCGATCCGGCTGGAAGTATCCACCGCCCACACCTCCGACCACACCCCGGGCGGCTAAAATTTCCACGTCCTTTTGGCTCCAGTGTCCGGACAGGTCGTCAAAAACAGGCTGGCTGGCCATCACCGCATAGCGGCTGAACCCGGTCAGCTGCACTGTAATGGAATTGTTAAGGAGATCTACAATACCTCCCATATACACCCACTGGGCCGGATTCCGGTCATCCTGCCGGTAAATGCCCATTTGCCTGGGATCAGTGCTGCCCAAAAGTTCCTGGTTGAACCGGAGTGTAAGGTACAAAGGCCTTTGCGGAGCCACTCCCCCGGTGTTAAACTCATACACCGGACTGACGAAAAGCATTCCAGACCCTGCTATCTGCCCGTTGGCATCCAGCACCCGGATGCTTAAAGATGTCTGTGATCCAAAAGCTCCGTCCGGAATATTTAGAAGGACATCCCGGTTAAAGCCTTCCACCGTCTGCTGCCCATAGGTCAGCCTCACCCTGATCTCATTAACTGCCTGTAGAGGTGTGGAAGCACCTGAAGAACTCGGATTACTACCGCCTTCGGCCTTTGGCGTCGCCTTTACTACCACTCCGTTCGATTCCCGCCCCTGCTCATCAATGGTGGTAATTTTAACCTGGTATTGTGTCCCGTTGGACAGTCCTCTAATGGTATAAGTCAGCGC